>JAXISU010000035.1:0-9616 GCA_034680425.1 Cyclobacterium sp. | reverse complement strand
CTGGTACCAAAGACTACCCCGTTTCCCCTAGATTTTCAAAGTAAAAAATTACCCCCATGCATTTAGCAGTATCTGGAAATATTGGAAGCGGCAAAACCACGCTCACCGAAAAATTAGCAAAACATTACGGCTGGAAGGCTGAATTTGAGGCAGTGGATGATAATCCCTATTTGCCCGATTTTTACGAAGACATGAAGCGCTGGTCTTTTCACTTGCAGGTGTACTTTTTGAATTCCCGTTTCAACCAACTGAAAACCATCCAAGGAAGTAGTGAGTCGACCATCCAAGACCGGACGATCTACGAGGATGCCTATATTTTTGCAGCCAACCTTTACAAAAGCAATCTCTTGACCGAGCGAGACTATGCCAATTACAAGAGTCTGTTTGATTCCATGATCTCCCATGTGAAGGCTCCAGATCTCTTGATTTATTTGAAGGCAGACATCCCCAAACTTGTAGGACAAATCGAAAAGCGTGGAAGAAGTTACGAGACAGCTATGCGCATCGACTACTTAAAAAATCTGAACTCCCACTACGAGGAATGGATTGCTGGATACAAGGAGGGAAAACTATTGGTTATAGATGTCAACAATTTGGATTTTGTGGAGCGCCCAGGAGACTTTTCCTTTATTGTTGAAAAAATCGAACGGGAAATGTTTGGGCTTTTTGCCTAATCCTATCCTATTCCCTTGAGCTTTCCTTAGGCAAATTTTCGCATCAACCATCCATACAGCATGCTGCGCTGCTCTTCCTTGGGATTGATTAAAAGTTGATCCAATCGCTTCAAAGAGCCCCCAGTCATGATGGTTTCGTAAGGGCTAAGGCGAATCAATTTGTATCCATGAATGCGCGTTAGCAAATCCACTTGCAAGTGATTGTAAGCGCTTAATTTCCATCCGGTAGCACCAACTCCATGAAAGTCTCCAGGATCTGAAGGGCTACCAAAAATCCGTTTTGCCAGTGGAGGTCCCTCCCAAATTCGCTGCGGCATACCCGCCTTTAGGGCCTCTTTTTCAAAAGTTCTACAAAGTCGTTTGTGCCCTTCAAAAAAAGTATATTGAAATTCTTCATACATCGGGGAGCGCAAACTAATTCCACGGTAGCGGTTAAAATTCACTTCCTCATCCCAAATCAGGAGGGTTCTACCCAACTTAAAATCAACCGGAACTTTTTCAAAAAGGGGAAATGGGCTAGTCCCTCCTAAGTCTTCCAAAACAGAAGTCAACCAGGATTTACTGCGCGCATCCAAATAATGGGGTTGAACTTCAAAATCTACTTGCCAGTCGTAAGTAGCCCCTCCTTCCTTCAAGATCAGATCCAGTTGCCTGGTCATCAGGTGCTCCATGGGATTAACTTACGTCTCGAAGGATTTCCCAGGTATGGTCAGCCAATAACTTAATCTCGGCCACAAAATTTGCCCAGTTCTTTTTTCTTCCCCACTCTTCGGGAGCGATCATGCTCAAAAAGTCCGTCCCATCTTCTTTTTGGTAGAGAAAATAGCGGTGATTGATCAAGGGTTCAAAGGAAATTGAAGCCTGGTAAATCCGTTCTGAAACTTCGATTCGAGACTGGATTTTCTTGGCTTGATCTGCCAAAAGTTTCATTTGATCGTAGATTTGGGCCATTTGCATGTCGGTCTGACTATGCATTGCCGCCACTGCTCTACCCGTAATTTTTCCCTTATCCTCAGGTTTGATGATCGCACTACCTGCATGATGTGCATACGGCAAAATCCCCGGATTCTCCGTGGTCTTTTCCTTCATCAAATCCAGATCCAATCGATCTACATCAATCTTCTTTCCTATCATGCCTACTATTTTTCAACTTCTGTAGAAATTCGTTCTTTCAAATTACCCTTAGAGCCTGGAAACGTGGTTCTTCTAGAGATGTCATAACTCACGTAGAGAATGCCCAGCATGAACAACACAAAAAGCAACAAGAAGATTTTTTTATTTTTCTGCATCAGTAAATAGATTCAACGCACAAAATTAACGATTACTACCCTTTTTGTCCCTGTTTGATCCATTCATTTTTCGAATCCTTTCCCATCCAAACGGAACTGAATACTTGTTTCAAGGTCAATTATGAGTTTAAAACTCATTCCTTACCCAATTGTTAAAAACTCTTCCTAAAAATTTACTAAATGAATTTCCACCAATGGAATGCCACCAAAGTCTTAGATTTATAAATTGCAGGGATTACGCCCTTAATTCCTAATTCATGGATTTGAAATAGAATCCATTTTTCGTATTCACCATTAAATTCACTTGTTCTAGCCTTATGCTACGCAAAATCTTTCTTCTTCTGCCCCTACTTTGGGTCTACTCCCTTTCCTCAGCACAGTCCCAATTGTCCGTAGAGTCCATTATGCGTGACCCAAGTTGGATTGGGACATTTCCCTCTGGACATTATTGGAGCGCCAATAGCAAGCAGATTTACTTCAATTACAACCCCGAAAAGAACCTGGCCGACTCGCTCTACAAAATTGAGGCTATTGCAGGAGCCAAGCCTAGCAAAGTCCTATGGTCAGAGGAAAAAACGCTGAAGAAGGAAGAGATTTTATCCTCAGATGAAAGCCTAAAGCTTTATAAAAAAGGCAATCAGGTCTTTTTGGAAGATGTGAAAAAAGGAAAAACAACCACCCTGTTTGATTGGTATGGTCCATTGGAAAAACTCAAATTTCTCGCCAACGAAAACTACATCGCCTTCAGTTCTGACCTGAATTTTTACCGATTTGATCGGAAAAATAACCGTCTTGAAAAACTAACCTCCATCGTAAACGCAACAAAGCCAGCGAAAGGAAAACCCGCGGAAACAGGAAAACCAAATTTCTTGGAACAAGAAAATTTGGCTCTATTGGAAGAAGTACGCAAGCGAAAAGAAGCACAAAAAGCATCCCAAGCCTACCGAGCCAGCATCCGTGAAGCCGTCGAAGAGGAGTTTGTTTTTTATACCGAAGGTAAGAATCTCACCAACTTGCAACTTTCAGCAGATGGGCGCTATGTGACCTTTTCTGTGTTTACTCCTCCAGCAGGCAACAAAAACACCAAAGTGCCTGACTATGCTGCGGCCTCTGGCTACACCGAGGATCTCAACAGCAGACCTAAAGTGGGTACACAAGCAGGTAAGACGGAATTGGGAATTTATGACCTAGAACGTGATACTGTCTATTATGTAACTACCACCAGCCTCCCAGGAATTCAGGATGCTCCGGATTACAGAGCCGATTATCCTGAAAAAACTTGGGAGAAAAAGAATCGAGAATTATCCCTTACAGGACCTTACTTCTCCCCTGATGGAACCAAAGCAGTACTTCAAGCCAGAGCCGTAGACAACAAGGATCGCTGGATTGCTGCCATTGACTTGACCTCAGGAGCCTTGACCAGCCTAGATCGACAGCGCGACGAGGCCTGGATTGCTGGGCCAGGGATTGGTTGGGGTGGCACTTTGGATTGGCTTCCTGACTCCAAGCACCTGTATTTCCAATCCGAGGAAAGTGGCTTTTCTCATCTGTACTTGGTTCATGTGGAGACCAAAGAGAAAAAAGCGCTCACTGCAGGAAAATTTGAAGTATTTGATCCCTTCCTGTCCAAAGACAAAAAGTCTTGGTACTTAACTACCTCTGAAGTTCATCCTGGCGAACGGCATTTTTACCGCATGCCACTATGGGGTGGAAAGATGGAGCAGTTGACCTCTATGGAAGGTGAAAATCAGGTGGTCCTTTCTCCCGATGAAAAGCATCTTGCCATCTTACACAGTTACTCCAATGTGCCGTATGAATTGTATGTGCAAGAAAACAAGGTTGGAGCCAAGCCCATTCGTCTTACCGATGGCCGATCTGAGGAATTCAAAAACTATGCTTGGCGGGACCCACAACTAGTTCGCTTCCCTGCTCAGGATGGTGCTCAAGTACCCGCGCGGCTTTACCTACCCGATCCTAGCAAAAAGAATGGAGCAGCAGTCATCTTCGTTCATGGTGCCGGATACCTCCAAAATGTTCACAAATGGTGGAGTAGTTACTTCCGAGAGTATTTTTTCCATAACCTACTTACTGACCTAGGCTATACCGTTCTAGATATTGATTACCGAGGATCTGCAGGCTATGGCCGCGACTGGCGAACCGGGATCTACCGTCACATGGGAGGCAAAGACCTTTCCGATCAAGTGGATGGAGCAAAATACCTGATCCAGCAGCACGGAGTAGAAGCAGGACGAATCGGGATTTATGGTGGCAGTTATGGTGGGTTTATTACCCTGATGGCCATGTTTAACCATGGAGATCTATTTACCTCAGGTGCAGCCTTGCGTTCGGTTACCGATTGGGCGCATTACAACCATGGCTACACAGCCAATATTTTGAATACTCCAGAAGAAGATCCCATTGCCTACCGCCGCTCCTCTCCCATCTATTTTGCAGAGGGATTGAAAGGCAATCTCCTAATCGCACACGGCATGCTGGATGTAAATGTGCACTTCCAAGATGTGGTTCGCCTCTCTCAGAGACTGATTGAATTGAAAAAAGATAACTGGGAAATGGCCGTTTACCCCATTGAAGACCACGGTTTTGTGACCCCAAGTTCTTGGACAGACGAGTACAAGCGAATTTTGAAATTATTCAACAACACACTTCCTAAAAAATGAGCACCTTCTCTCGAACCGTATTTTCCTTTGCAATTACTTTAGTTGCTGGTGGATTTTTTACCCAAAGTGTGGCTCAGACCACCAAAGTTCAAGGACTTGTAGCCGATAAAGCCATGGTGGTCTCTGCTCGGGAGGAGGCCTCTCGGATAGGAATCGAGATCATCCGGCAAGGTGGCAATGCCTTCGATGCGATGATGGCTACCGAAATGGCTTTGGCAGTGACTTTCCCCTTCGCTGGTAACCTTGGTGGTGGTGGATTTATGGTCTACCGCATGGCCGATGGACGGATTGGGAGTTTGGACTACCGAGAAAAAGCTCCTTTAGCGGCCACCAAGGACATGTATCTGGATGAAAATGGCAATGTCATCCCCCAATTAAGTACCCAAGGAATTTTGGCCTCTGGTGTCCCAGGTACCTTGGCTGGCATTTTTGAAGCCCAGGCCAAGTTTGGGAAACTCAAACCCAAACAAGTACTACAACCCGTAATCGATTTGGCTCGAAATGGCTATGTAGTGACCAAAAATCAAGGCGAAAGTCTACGAATGCATCGGCAACTTTTCATCCAAGTAAATGGTCCAAACACTTTTTTTGGAAAAGAGATCAAGGCAGGTGACACCTTAAAGCAACCTGCACTCGCCAATACCTTGGAGCGAATTGCTAAGAAGGGGAAAAATGAGTTTTACAAAGGAGAGACGGCTAAGATTTTGGTCAATCATTTTCAAACCAATGGAGGAATCATTTCCAAAGAGGACATGGTCCAGTACAAAGCTGTGTGGAGAGATCCCATTGTTTTTCCTTACCGAGACTTGAAGATCATTTCCATGGCTCCCCCAAGTTCTGGAGGAATCACCTTGGGCCAAATCCTCAAAATGCTCGAACCCTATCCCCTACGCCAATTGGGGCATCATTCCCCTGAATACATCCAAGTACTGGTGGAGGCGGAGCGTAGAGCCTATGCAGATCGAAATTACTACTTAGGTGACCCTGACTTTGTACAAATTCCTGTCAATCAACTGCTTGATTCTGCCTACTTGAAATCCAGAATGGGTGATTTCACCTTCGAGAAAGCAAGTAAGTCAGAAGACATTGGCCGAGGAGACATCCAGTTTTCCGAGAGCATGGAAACGACCCACTATTCCATTGTGGATGCAGATGGGAATGCCGTGTCAGTGACTACCACCCTCAATGGAGCCTATGGATCCAAGGTATTTGTGGAGGAATTAGGATTCTTCATGAACAATGAAATGGATGATTTCAGCGCAAAGCCAGGCATACCCAATATGTTTGGCCTCATCGGAGCCGAAGCCAATAGCATTGCTCCGGGCAAGCGTATGCTTAGTTCCATGACCCCCACTATCGTGGAAAAAGAAGGAAAACTGGCCATGGTAGTAGGTACTCCGGGCGGATCCACCATCATCACCTCCGTACTTCAGACGATTCTCAACGTATATGAATTTGACATGGGGATGCAGGAGGCAGTCAACGCCCCTCGTTTTCATCACCAATGGTTGCCTGACTTGGTCAACTTTGAACCCAAGGCTTTTGGAGCGGCATTAGTAGAGCAACTCAAATCTAGAGGGTATCTAATCAACGAAGGAAATAGCCCCATCATTGGAAAAGTAGATGCCATACGCGTCTTGGCAAACGGCAAACTTGAAGGTGGTGCTGATCCTAGAGGAGACGATAAGGCGGTAGGATTTTAATTTAGGAGGTAGTTCCCTCCCATTTCTAGTTCTAAATCGGTAAATCTATAGGAAAGGACTCTTCCCTCAAGTAGCCACTTTAGAGCTAAGTCTGTCGTAAAGCGCTTCTAATTGAACTTTATGTTCCACTAATTTCTGACCAGTAATCTGTGCTTTTTTAGCATGCCAAACCTTGGGGATTGCCCATTTACCCTGGGCCAAAGAATACATCCAAAGTAAGTCCAAGAAATTGATAAGGAGGTTGATTCTATAAAACAAGGAAGGTTCAATGAGTTCAAAACCAATTCGTTGAACGGTTCGGTCACTAAAAAAGTATGAGGTTCCAATTATGTTCACTGATTCCGGTACTGCCTTATCCTCGATCAATTGAATGATCTTTTTCAAGCCCTCCAATTGAAATAGCAGCAACCTATTTCTCATTCCAATTCCTGACTTGTACTTCCGCATGACAAACAAATAATCAAAACGACCCCCACTATGCAAATCCATCTGGGTGTCAGATGGGGTATACCCCAGCAGCATGGGAGAATAATACCTGTATACCCCCAGCAGTGTAAAAAAGGGTGTAAAGGAAAATTGCCCGATGGGCACATAAAAAATAATCAACAAGTAGGCAATGGGATGAGCATAACCTAATTCAATTAGGGCAAGTGCTGGAAAAAATCCACTGACAAGCAGGAGTATGGCAAGTACCCATTGCAGCACTTTTGGCAGTTTATAAAAGTCGTTCATTCTCTGAAATTAGGTTCTCTGATGGGGTAAGCGCAATTCTTGAAGAGAATAGTAAAGTCAACTGCCACTCTTTTTTTTCCAAATATCTAGTAAAAATAGGACTCGCTCAAATTCCTTTGGCGAAGCGGGAGTGATTCAAGGTTGCCGTTAATAAAAATTCCTGTTGAAACCCTCAGAAATAGTTTAAATTGAGAATGTATTCCTCAAACAATAAACCTATGAAAAATCGTCGCGAGTTTCTTCAAAAATCAGTACTTGGAATTGCAGGGGTTCTGACGGCCCCAACTTGGCTACAGGGCGCACCCGCCTTGATCAAATCCCTTGGCAAGCCAAATTCCTTGATCAATGGAGTTCAGATCGGGTGCATCACCTACTCCTTCCGCTCCATGGCAGATCAAAGTGCTGAAGCAACGCTAAAATACGTGCTTGACTCTGGTATTTCATCCATTGAATTGATGGGAGATCCTGCTGAGAGTTTTGCTGGCATGCCTACTCCTACCTTCAATCGTTCACGAATTTTTCAATTGGGCGGAAAGCAGCGTCGTGGGGAAGCACTGACCGAGGATGAAAAAAAGGAACTTGCTGATCTCCAAGCCCAAAGTGCTGACTTCAACAAAACCGTTGCCGATTGGCGTGCCAATGCAGACATGAAAAAGTTTGAACAGGTGGGCAAAATGTACAAGGATGCGGGCGTATCGATCTATGCCTTCAAGCCCAATGCCTTTGGTGCCAACAATTCGGATTTGGAAGTGGTCTACGGCATGCGAGCAGCCAAAGCCCTTGGCGCAAGTCATGTGACCCTAGAGCATCCTTCCAACGATGAGCAGACGATGCGATTGGGTAAGTTGGGAGAAAAAGAGCGAATGGCCGTGGGGTACCATGGGCACGAGCAAGAAACCTTTACTTTTTGGGACACTGCGTTGGCACAAAGTACTGCCAATGGATTAAATCTGGATGCTGGACACTACATCGCCGCTGGTCATGCGGATTTGATTCCTTTAATTGAAAAACAGCAGTCTAGAATCTTGAGCATGCACACCAAGGATCGTAAAACTCCGGACAATGGCAAAGGAAACGTGGCTTGGGGTACAGGCGACACTCCTATAGGGGATGTTTTGCAATTGATGAAGAAAAAGAAATATGCCTTCCCAGCCACGATCGAACTCGAATATCAAATTCCTACCAGTTCGAATGCGGTCACAGAGGTTCAGCGTTGCTTGGAATTCTGTAGAGAAGCATTGAAATAAGAAAGGGGTTTATCCCCTTTTTTTTTGGAATCAATGTCCATCTGGCATCTTTTCTCCTGCAGGAACTGCAAAAGGGAGCCGATTGGATTTGGGAGGAATGGGGCAAGTCGCAAACTCCGTGTAAGCACAAGGAGGATTGTAGGCATAATTAAAGTCAAGAATAGTCATTCCCTTCCCATCTGGGGGATTCACGTAGAGGTAACGACCTGTGGGATAGGTTTCCAAGGCAGAAGTCTCGTCGGAAAATAAGATAAAGAGCTTCCCTAGCTCATCTAAAACTAGAAGTTCAAATTTTTGTCCCTCTTGTTCAAACTGTAAAACCCCAATCACCTTCCAGGTAATGAGTTGCCCCAAGACATTGGGGATTTCAAGTGTTTGGTTGAATTTAGGTACCAACTTTGCAGTAAATCGGAAGGCTGGATTGTAGTCAAAAGTAGGCGTAGGAGTGAAATTTTGAAGGTTCGGATGATTTAGATCACGCAATCGGAGTGCATACTTCCCGCCTCGCTGAATAATGGTCCATTTCCAATTCTTGAAATAAACCCCTCCTGACCCGTATTCCATTGGGAAAACTAGTGTTCTATTGTTTTCAGGCAGGATATTTTTTTCTTGCATGAACAAATTCATCCCAACAAACCATACCGAATCCTGTCCAAATTCAAACTTACCCAAGGTGGTATACCCCAACTCTTTTGCAAAGCCAAGGGTAGTGTCATTTACTTCTTCCAAATAGGGAGAATTTGCTTCCATCCAATACAAACCAACCAAATTTAACCATCCATCTTCTCCTGTCAACTCGGCTTGCCTTTTGAGCTTCCATTGGGCAAAATCGGATTCTTGTGCCATAGAAACCCCTGCGAAAGCCAAAAAAAAGAAGAAAAGAATCCAGGGTTTCATAGGAGGTTAAAAATTTAAATATTGATTAACGATAAAATATACAACTATTTAATATTCAATGTTTTATTTTTTATATCTAATCAAAAAGAGTTTGTATTTTTTGAATTCGGCGCAAGGCTTCTTCCAGCTCTTCTTCATTTTTGGCAAAGCAAAAGCGAAGCACTTGATGATCCTGTCCAGTAGAATAAAACACGGAAACGGGAATACAAGCCACCTTGAGTTGCCGAGTCATCTGCTCAGCAATCACCACGTCAGATTTTTTGCTGAGATGAGCATAGGACACCAACTGGAAAAAACTTCCCAGGCTGGCTTGAAAGGTAAATGGTGTGGATTTCAAGCCTTCTACAAACAGATCCCGCTTCTTTTGGTAAAAGGCAGGCAAGTCCAGATACTGTT
>JAXISU010000034.1:0-9972 GCA_034680425.1 Cyclobacterium sp. | reverse complement strand
CTCGATCGCCTTGTCCATGTTGATCTCCATGGTCAAGTAGAAGTGAGGAGCTGAATATTTACTTTCAGCCAATCGCTTGGCTATTGTTTTACGCATCTGCGAAACCTTCTCTTCTCTGAAACTTTCCTGACCCAATACTGGACTAGCCACTGCTTGGGTGGAAGTTGCCTGAGGACTAGCAGCTGCTGCAGCTGGTACAAAGGTCTCAATATCTCTTTTGACAATACGTCCACCTTCACCGCTACCGGCTACTTGACGAATGTCTACCCCTTTATCAGAGGCTATTTTCTTTGCAAGCGGAGAAGCTTTAACGCGCTCGTTTCCAATTGAACTAGCAACTGGTACTGCAACTGGTGCTTGAGGCACTTCTGGAGCAGGTGTAGCAACTGCCGCAGGTGCCGCTGGACTGGCTACTTCTACAGGCGCTGCGGGAGTTCCACCTGCCTGATGAGCTGCCAAAAGACTTTGGTAATCAGCTCCTTTTTCTCCGATGACGGCAATGACTCCATCTACGGGAACGCTTCCTCCGGCTTCTACACCGATGTACAACAAAACTCCATCTTCGTAGGACTCCAATTCCATGGTAGCCTTATCCGTCTCCACTTCAGCTATAATTTCTCCGGATTTAACGGTATCGCCTACTTTTTTCAACCAAGCAGCGATGGTACCTTCCTGCATGGTGTCGCTCATTTTGGGCATGGTCACCACGATGGCAGGAATGGAGGATGTGGATGCTACAGGTGCTTTTACCTCAGCCACAGCAGGTGCTGGAGCAGAAGCAGGAATTACTACTTCTGCCTTGGTCGCTTCGGCAGGTGCACCAGACAACAAATGTTGGAATGCTTCTCCCTTCTCTCCAATTATTGCGATGATTCCATTGACAGGAACCGAATCTTTCTCTTTTACACCTACATAAAGCAAAACCCCCTCTTCGTAAGATTCCAACTCCATGGTAGCTTTATCCGTCTCAACCTCTGCAAGAATGTCTCCAGGCTTGACAGTGTCACCTACTTTTTTCAACCAGGATGCAATCACACCTTCTTCCATGGTGTCACTCATTTTTGGCATTCTAATAATTTCGGCCATGTTCTATGCGCGCTTGTAGTTTTTAAAGAGCCCAAAAATAGTTTTTAAAAACGCTTTATTCAAATTTATATGCTGTATTTTCCAATCAGTTTTTGACCGCTTGCCTCTATGCCCTTACTTCAATCCAGTTCTTACCAAAGGCCTAAATACCTCTTTAACGGACACTTAGAAACGGTTTATCCCTCCATTTTTAGAAAATTAGAACTCATTCCTACACAAAAAGAACGCATAGAAACTCATGATGGGGATTTTTTAGAAATTGATTGGCATCAACGAGGAAACTCAAAACTGGTGGTAATTAGTCACGGATTAGAGGGAAATAGTAGCCGGGCATACATTTTGGGAATGGCCAAAGAGGCTTTGAACAATGGGTTTGATGTATTGGCTTGGAATTACCGGGGATGTGGTGAGGAACTCAATCGAAAGGCAATATTTTACCACAGCGGCGCCACCTACGATTTAGACACGATCATTCAGCATGCCTCCTCAAAGTATGAAGAGATTTTTCTAATTGGCTTTAGTTTGGGTGGAAACCTGACCCTCAAATACCTCGGCGAAAAGCGAGAACGAACTTCAAAAATCAAAAAAGGAGTTGCCATCTCCGTACCCCTGGACCTGGGAAGTTCTTGTGATCAAATTTCAAGGACTGCATTTGGCCTGTACACCAAACGATTTCTAAAGACACTACGGCAAAAAGTTGAAAAAAAGGCTAAACTATTTCCAGCTAAATTTGACTTAACTAAGTTTTCGACAATTCAAACGCTTCGCGATTTTGACGATACCTTTACTGGACCCTTGCATGGTTTTTATGATGCTGAAGAATACTACCAAACAAATTCTTCGCTGCAGTTTTTACCAGGAATCTCGGTTCCAACACTCGTTTTAAATGCCAAAAACGATCCCTTCTTAAGTCCATCCTGCTACCCAATGGAGTTGGCAAATTCGCTAGACCACGTGTACTTTGAATTCCCAATGCATGGAGGACATGTTGGGTTTATGAGTGCTGATTCCAACAAAAGGCTATATTCAGAAACTCGAGCAGTTGAATTTATTTGCCAGGATTCCTAACTTCGAACAAATTAGCTGTAACTGCAACCATGTGTGGAAGATATTCACTTGCCAAAAGTAAAATTGAACTCGAAGAACGCTTCCAAGCAGAAATGCTGGTAGATTTTTCACCTCGGTACAACATTGCTCCTACGCAGCTGGTGCCTGTCATCACTTCCGATAGCCCCAAAGGCTTCTCCTTTTTTTATTGGGGCATTACCCCCGACTTTGGACAAAACAAGCCCGTATCTGCCAAGTTGATCAACGCACGAGCAGAATCCGTCCATGAAAAAGTCTCGTTCAAACCCTCCTTCCAAAAAAGAAGGTGCCTAATACCCGCAGATGGTTTTTACGAATGGAAAAAAGTGGGGAAGAAAACCAAAATACCGCATCGTTTCACGCTCCGTGATGAAGAACTTTTTGCTTTTGCTGGCATTTGGGAAGAATACGAAACTGTTTCTGGGGAATCTCAGCATACATTCCTGATTTTAACAACCAGCCCCAATGATGTCGTTTCAGAAGTTCACGATCGCATGCCGGTGATTTTGAAACGAGAACATGAAAAAAAATGGTTGGATAGCTACAGTTCTGAAGCTGAACTTTTGGAACTATTGAATCCCTATCCGAATGAATTGATGCTGGGCTTTACCGTATCCCCCCTAGTCAATTCTGTACAAAATGATTCCCAATCGGTCCTCCGAAAAACTTCACCCATGGACCAATTCGGGAATTACACCTTGTTTGGTTGAAAAGCCAAGACCTTTGCTTTAGTTGTTGAAATAAACTCCAGTCCCGATATTGCAGGGATTTTAGTTTGCCATCACCTCACCCTACCTACCCATGTATAACTCACGCATTCTAGCTGCCGGACATTATGTTCCAGAACGTATTGTCACGAATGATGAACTTTCCCAAATGATGAACACCTCCAACGAGTGGATCGTAGAGCGTACAGGGATTCAAGAAAGACGTTGGTATACTCCTGGAGTAGACACGGTGACCAACATGGCTGCCAAAGCAAGTAAGATGGCCATGGATCGTGCCGGAGTGCAGCAGGACGATATTGACTTTATCATATTCGCAACCATCACCCCCGATTACTTCTTACCTGGCAATGGGGTACTCCTTCAGCGGGAAATGGGCTTTAAAACCATCGGTGCCCTAGATATTCGAAATGCTTGTTCTGGGTTTATCTATGCCCTATCTGTAGCAGATCAGTTTATCAAAACAGGCATGTACCAAAAAATATTAGTGGTAGGTGCTGAAATACAATCTTCCGCCTTGGACAAAAGCGACGAAGGAAGATCCAGTGCAGTAATCTTTGCTGATGGTGCAGGCGCCGTGGTGGTGGGCAGAGCTGAAGCTGGACAGACCGGAATCATCAGCACCCATTTGCATTCCGAAGGATCTCATGCCGAAGAACTCTACTGCATCGCTCCTAGCTCCAGTGGGAAAGAACGGATTTCCAAAGAGTTGATTGAGCGAGGAGACTTTTTCCTGAAAATGAATGGAAATGCAGTGTTCAAGCATGCCGTGGTTCGTTTTATGGAAGTGATTCAAGAAGCCCTGGCTTTCAATCAGCTAACCAAAGACGATATCGACCTTCTCGTGCCGCATCAGGCCAATTTGCGCATCTCCCAATACATTCAACAAAAATTGGAGTTGCCAGACCAGAAGGTGTTTAACAACATCATGCACCTGGGCAACACAACAGCAGGCACAATCCCAATCGCACTATCTCAAGCATGGGAACAGGGTCGCCTCAAGGAAAATGACCTGATTTGTTTGGCTGCCTTTGGTTCTGGATTTTCCTGGGCATCGGCAGTGCTGCGTTGGTAACCCGATGCAAAGAGAACTTGACCTAGATCTTTGGTTGGACCAATCGCTAATTCAGCGACAAAATCAACTGAAAGCTGATTTCTTGGATCTTTTTGAGCAGCTCGGCAACTCGGTTACCAATGAGGAGTTGACTCACTTTTTCCCCAATTCAAAGGGTAAAAAAATCTCCAAAGGAAACCAATTGCAGGGCTCCCCCTATTTCGTGCTTGATCTAATTCGAGATTTTGACTTAGATACTGGCTGCACTATTCGCTTCGTCAGTTGGTTTGGACATGGTCTTTTTTGCTGTGTGTTTTTCGGAAAAAATTTAAACTTCCCTACTGAACCCTTCTTGCATGCCGGATTCCACTTGGGCAATGCGCATTCCCCATGGGATCTACCTGTTCAACTAGAATGTCTCGGGAAATCTAAGCCAAGCGCTAGTTCGGAGCAAGGCAACCTCCTATGGATCAAGGAAATTAGCTTACCTGCAAACAAAGAACTAGCACTCAAACTTTTGAAAGAAGAAGTGAATAAAATTCTTCAGGTTAAACCCATTTCGGGAATTAAAATCTAAGGATTTGATGTACTTTTAAACAGGAAATGATTTTTTACGTAGGTATAAAAAAATCACCCAATTCTGAGTACTGAAAACTGTTGCCAACCTACCTTAAGAACCCCAATTCGCTATGAAGTATGCGCTGATTGTACTCTTCTCCCTTCTTCATTTTTCGCTTGCTGCTCAAACTTCAAAAGTTGCTGTACGCTATTCCAGTGACTCATCGATTGTAGGTACTGGGCTGGTGGAGAAAAATCTTCCCAATGGACTTTGGAAGTTCTACACCACCAAAACCAATACTCTAGTTACGGAGGGAATTTTTAAAAATGGGCTTCGAGATGGCCAATGGACGAGTTATCATTCAAATGGCAAGCGAAAAGAACTGGCCGATTACCGAGAAGGGAAACTCTTTGGTCCAGCACGTTTTTTTGACACCAATGGATTTCTAGTCAAAGAAATGATCTTTCAAGACAGTATTTTGGTCGGAAAGTACAACGAATATTTTGGTAGTGAATCCAGCGATTACTACATCGATCCTAGCCAAATTAAGCTGGAGGGAAATTATAAAGAGGGAAAAAAAGAAGGGCAATGGCTATCTTATTTCCCAGAAGGTGAGCTTTCGGTACGGGAATTTTATGTAGATGGATTGCGGGAAGGTCCTTATTTTGAGTTTGATCCTGAAGGAAATGTCCTAGCGGAAGCCACTGCGAAAAAGGGGCAATTCGACGGAGCTTATAAAACCTTCTCCTTACCTAATGTTCCCCTACAAACCGGCAATTACAAAAATGGAGTAAAAATTGGCCCTTGGAAAAGTTTCTTCCCGGGCACAAAAATCCCCGAATCAGAAGAAGTATACGATGACTTTGGAAATCGAATCGGAGAATGGAGCTACTACTACGAAACAGGCCGCCTTGCACGGAAGGAACGGTATGAAAACAATGTAGCGGTAGGCGTATGGGAAGAATATTTCCCCAACAAAGAAATCTCCAAACGCAAAACCTATGTCCTGGGTGTTCCCGAAGGCGAATATGTAGAAAATCATAGTTCAGGCAAACCTTCTGTACAGGGTCAATACGAAGGCGGAGCTAAAGTTGGGGTATGGAAAAACTTCTACCCAGATGGACAACTCTATGCGCTTGGGGAGTACAAAAACGATCTCAAAACTGGACTGTGGAAGTATTTTAATAAAATCGGTCTTCTAGTGGCCGAAGGAGAATACCTGTTGGGCATGGAAAATGGACAGTGGGTTTACTACTACGATGGAGGACAACTCAAGTCTGTAGGTCGATTCAACCTGGGCTTCGAAGATGGTATTTGGGGACTTTTTTACGACAACAAGCAATTGACACAGGAGGAATTCTGGGACAATGGAAGATTGCTGAATGTCGGACCCTACTATTCCTATGATGGAAAAGAAACCAGAGATGCCGGTACCTTAAAAGATGGCACTGGAACTCGAATCACCTACTATGTGACTGGTCAAAAAGAGTCTGAAGGAAAATACCTTTCTGGCAAAGCAGATGGCCTTTGGATATACTACCATGAATCTGGTAGGAAAGCCTCTGAGGGTATCATGAAGGACGGTAAGAAACAGGGAGCATGGAAGTTTTACAATTCCGCAGGAAGACTAGAAGACCTCATCCAATTCAAAGATGATGAGATTCAGTATCCTAGTGAACGCACAGGCCTTCGTTAAACAATCCTTGACTGAATCGGTTCATCACTAAAACCGAAACTCATGTTTGGATTATTCAAAAAGAAAAGCGAGAAGGAAAAACTCCAGGAAACCTATGCCAAAATGATGGCAGATGCGCACAAACTATCGCATAGCAACCGAACCGCTGCGGATAAATTGATGGCTGAAGCAGAAGAAGTAGCCAAGAAAATCGATGCCCTAAACAAAGGGTAATTTAACCTACTTTCTTGCGTAATCGTCCTGCAATCGGACAATGTCGGCTTCATCAGAAGGCTGGCTTGCATCGGAATGCATCCAAATCTCAGCGACAATCCCCCAATCTCCAGTACCAATCAAACGGTGACGTTCACCTTGCTGCAAAGAGATCACCTCTCCTACTACCATCGAAAGCACTGGACCTTGGCTATCGTCCATGCTTCTACTGATGGCGGCATCTCCTGCTACCAAAGTCCACAACTCAGCACGGCGGAAATGGTATTGCCAAGAAAGTCGGGCACCAGGCGCTACCAATAGAAACTTAGGGCTCAACTTCTGAGCATATTGCTCTTCTGAAAGGGTTACCTCAGGAAAAAAGGTATCCTTAAATTTTCGGATTTGGGTTTCATCCAAAACAAAAAACCCGCCCCAAGGACGCTCAAAATCTTTGTTGGAGATCGAAAATCCAGCATCTATTAAATAGCGCTCTACAAGTTCAGCAAGCTGAGATTTACCCAAGTTGGGTGAAAGAATAAGTGGCTTCATACACTAGCATTAAAAAGAAATCAAAGGTAGACATTTTTCTAATTTTCAGCTTGAAGCCCTGAAAATTGGGCTCCCCACCTAATGAAAATGCTAACTCGAGGCTAGTAAACCCTACTTCCTTATTTTCTTGAACAAATTACAAGCACCTTCTTTAATTTTTTTCATGAAGTGTTTTTCTAGCCGTTAATTTTTCACGTATTTGAATGCATATTTTCGATCCATGCACCTAATCAATCCCCAAGAAGCACTTTCCAAAATTGATGGCGTAGTAGAAGTAAAAAACTACTTGCTCAAGATCCGACTGATCAAAAATCTGTACCAGAAAGGTGCATCTACTGCCAATGAAATCTGTGGAAGCATGCGTATTTCCTTACCCACAGTGAATACTCTCCTGACGGATTTGATTCGATCAGGAGAGGTGATCAAACAGGGTCGAGCAGCTTCCCAAGGCGGAAGAAAACCCGATTTGTACCGATTGGCACCTGATGCCTTTTATGTGTTGGCAGTGGATCTGAGCAAGTATGCCGTAAGCCTAGCTTTGTACAATTGCCAACAGACCCAGGTAAAAGATAAGGTCATCCACAAACTGGTACTCAACAATGAAGCGGAGACCTTCGAACAACTTTGTCAGCATCTAGAAGCCTACATTTCAGCATCCGGATTCTCAAGTCAAAAAATTATTGCCATCGGCATTTCCATGCCTGGATTGATTGATTCCAAGGCAGGGATCAACCATACCTACCTTAACTTTGGTGGAAAAAGTTTGCAAGCACACCTCGAAAGCAGGTTTCCACAGGCCGTTTTTCTTGAAAATGATGCGCGAGCCATGACCCTGGCAGAATTCAAATTTGGAGCAGCAAAATCAGCCCAAAACGTATTGGGAATTTTTGTGGGTTGGGGAATCGGATTAGGCATTGTCATCGATGGAAAGCTATACCAAGGTACCTCAGGCTTTGCTGGAGAATTTGCGCACTCTCCCCTATTTGAATCCCAAGAGATCAATTGCACATGCGGAAAAAAGGGTTGCTTAGAAGCCATTGCCTCAGGAACCTCCATCGTACGCTTGGCTGAGGAAGCCCTGCTGCTGGACAAGGATAGTATCCTGGCTCGAATGGCAAAAGCATACAAAGGACCACTTGATCCAAATTTGGTAGTCAATGCGGCTAAAGAAGGAGATCAGCGGGCCATTACCATCTTGTCGAATGTTGGCCTGAACCTCGGTAGAGGCATTTCCATGCTGATTCAGTTGCTCAACCCAGAGCTCATCGTCCTCGGTGGCGTGGTAGCGGAAGCAAATCAGTACATTTTGACCCCTATTCAACAAGCACTCAATGTGTACAGCATGGCCAAATCACGAGAGAAAACGCAGCTCGCGCTCTACCAACTAGGAAATGAGGTGGGATTAGTCGGTGCCATCGCCGTGGTAACTGACAAACTCTTTGAGGAGGTTCTTTCGAAGCCAAGTTAAGGCCAACTTAATTTTGACGGATGATCAGACAGCAATTTTCCTCTATGAAAATCACCCCAAACTCGTAACAACATAAAGCTGAGAGTCCCGAAGGCTGTACCGCTTGGTGCGTCATGTAACCAAAAGCAAATCCTGAAAAAACCAAGTAATCTTTGGGGACTTTCACTTGCTTCTTACCTTCCGGAAGTTTGGCGAGTAGAATGGCTCTGTTTCTTTTTAAGATCGAATTGATCTTTCGCATCTCTTTATTTTGAGTAGAGTTATGCTGATTGTTAAAGGTATTTCTGCAACCATCGTCACAGAACTTTTTATCTGTTCTCCCAAGTAGGGTTTGGCCACAGCATTGACAATACCGCTTGTCCGTTTTCATCGTTCAAAAAGTTTAAGTTTGAAAGAATTGATCTTCCTTGAATTAAAAAAATACCCCTTTGCTACCAAGGGAAAAGGGTTACTTACTTCTTTACCCCTACAAGTCGAACTACTGCTGACTCTCCCACATGGTAAAGTCCTTCATTGAGTTGAATAGTAGCTTCTTCACTAAATTGGAATTCAAAATCCGAAAAATCTGCCGCAAGCTCTTCCAATGAAAAAAGCATACTGAGTTCCTTCGGACCACCTGCACGTTCATTGACGGAATTGTACTCCAAGTGTCGCTTAGAAAATCCTTCTAGTAGCAAAACCCCACCTGGTTTGACCATTTGGGAAAGTTTTTGATGGAAGGCTTTACGAAGAGCCTCCGGAAAATGCGCATAAATCAATACCAAGGCATCAAAGCTTCCTTCCTGTGCTTCAAATTCGGCTAAGGAAGTTACAGCATAGTCAATTTCAACACCCTTTTCAGCAGCCAATTGTAGCGCCTTTTCCTTACCCGCTTCACTTTGATCAAAGGCAACTACGTTCCAGCCGCAGGTAGCAGCATAAACGGCATTCCTTCCCTCTCCCTCTGCTGGAAAAAGTGCTTTTCCAGGAGGTATTTTTATGAGCTCGTCCCTAAAAAATACATTTGGAGCAGTGCCATAAGCATAAGCCTCCTCACTATATCTCACATTCCAAAAATCTTTCATTTTGTTTTTAATTTCTAAGCCCAACACCTCTCAGCTAATTCTAGAAAGTATTGGCATAATTCAACAAATCATGAAAGGGGAATGCTCCCCCTTCATGTGGTTAAATTTAGAATTTGCGATACTTACCGCCCAAAAACTTGTTGGCTTTTCGCTCAGCAAATTTCGCTTTTTTGCTATTCCAGTGAAGGGTTTCATTTGGAAAACGACCTGCAATCACTCCTAGAAGAATGGTTTCAGTCAAGCGCGCAGAATAGGAAAAAGGAGCACTACACTCACCCTTACCCAAACAGGCATCCACAAATTGGTGGTAATGCTTCTTGCTTTCGCCCACATAATCCTTAACTGGGGCACCCAAATTGAATGGGGCCACATCAAATTGCTTGTACTCACCATTCACAATCCATCTTGGAAGTTGTTGGAAATGTGGCAACAATAATCTGCCTTTTTCACCCATAAACATTGCTCCTTGATCGGGAAGCTTGTCCCCATTGGG
>JAXISU010000033.1:0-10095 GCA_034680425.1 Cyclobacterium sp. | reverse complement strand
GCATCCCCAACTTGCCGATCAGGTACGCGCAGGGGTACAAAAAGCAGGGATCTCTGTAGACCAACTTATTTTCACCGCTACCCACACTCATTCCGGCATGGGAGGATACATGCCAGGGCTAGTTGGATCACTTGCCTTTGGGGGCTACGATGAGCAGGTAGTTGAGCAACTGGTGGCTGGGTCCGTTCGTGCCTTGCAAACTGCCATCGCTAGCCAAGATACGGTCACCCTTTCCTACAAAAAAACAAGCGTCCCTGATCTTGTCTCCAATCGCTTTGTCAAAGGAGGCCCCATTGACCCATTCGTACGCCAGGTACTTTTTCAACGAAAGGATGGGCAGAAAGCCACCTTCCTAACCTACTCAGCACATGCCACCGCCTTGAGTTCCAAGTTTATGGGCCTCTCTGGAGATTACCCAGCCTTTCTTACCCAGCACTTGGAGGAGGAGAAAGTTGATTTTGCCCTATTTGCAGCAGGCACCGTAGGAAGCCATCGCCCGCTCACGGAAGGCAATACCCCCGAAGAGGTCAATGCCTACGCACTTGCCATTGATGCTCGGATCAGCGCAGATACGAGTACAGTTGCGTTGGCTGGTGAAGCCCAACTTCGCACTTCCAAGGTGGGTATCCAATTGGGAGAACCCCAACTTCGTGTGACCACCAACTTGCGTATCCGCCCCTGGCTATTTCGATCCCTACTCGGAGAAATGCCGGCCTACCTAGACATTACCCAAGTGGGAAATATCCTTTTCATTTCCAGTAGCGGGGAACTGTCCGGTGTCTTTTACGAAGCATGGGATGCTCTGGCGAAAGAGAAGGGCCTGGAGTTGGTAGTCACCGTATTCAATGGAAGTTACATTGGATACATCACGCCTGACGAACTTTACGATGCACACTACCACGAAGTCCGCGATATGAACTGGTTTGGACCGGGAAATGGACAGTATTTTGATCGCCTTATTCAGGAAGTCATCCGCAAAGCAGAAAAGTAAACCCACAAACCCATGTCCCAACGAAGTGGCCTCGCCAGCATACTCAGTCTCCGCTGCCCAAAATGCAGAACGGGACAGCTTTTTCAGTCTGGTAAAATTTCGAGACCGGGAAGTTTGTTTACCATGCATCCTGCATGTCCTCATTGCAAGCAGTCCTTCGATCCCGAACCAGGATTTTATTTTGGATCCATGTTTGTCAGTTACGGAATCAATACCGCCCTGTTTTTGATTTCTTGGGTGGCACTCCTGCTCATCTACCCAGACTACACCTTGTCTTTGCTTCTCGGTATCCTTACAGCAGTAGTGATCCTGAGTTTACCTCTGAGTTTCCGATGGAGTCGATCGATTTGGTTGGCTTTATTTGTGCGCTTTGACCCAAAGGCCGGAAATACCCTAGACTCCTAAATCCAAAGCAGCAACCAAGGAATCCAAAAGGCGAGTTCCATCCGTTGCCTTTTTTGTGCTGCTGAAAGACCGTTTTGAAAAAAGGTTAGGTAATGCACCAACAGCAGCAATAGCAGCAAGCAAGAAAAAGGACGGTAAAAAGAGGGGAGCAAAATAAACACGGCTAGGGACGCAAAGATGCCCAAAAAGGAAAGTCTACGAATCCATTGGATAAGTTGAAGCGAAGGATAGACCTGAGCAATGGAAAGAAACCCATGCTGTCGATCTTCATCCCGATCCAAAAAGGAGAGCATCCAAAGATTGAGCAAAGCCAACACAAAAAATATTGCTGCAAAAATCAGGACTGCCCAGCTCAAGTCTGCTGCTTCAGCACGAAGCAAAGGGAGCCAAATCGTACCCACCACATAGAATAAGGCGATCGATACCTCCTTCAGTAAGACAGGACCAAATTTTTGAATCGCCCAGCGACACCCAAACATGGAGAACGCCAAAATCATAGTTAGTTGGAATTCCTTGCCCCATCCCATCCAGAAAAATGCCCCCACAAGTCCTGAGAGGACCGCGATAAGAATACCCACTCCAAGGACAACTTGGTGCCTTCGATGGAAAGCCCTTCTTGGAGAGGAGGTATTCGCAATTTTTCGAGCATCCAGCAAATGGTCCAGGTTGTAAATCGTCCAAACAGCCAGACCCAACAAGACAAATGCAGGCCAGTCCAAGGATACATGAAGCAGTTCCTGGAAAAAATAGAGACTAGCCATCGCCCCAATCACCACGTCTAGGGATAGCCAGGAAATAACTTGGAAAACTCGTTGGATTAGCCTCATTGCCTAAATTTAAAGCCAAGGAGGCATAGCACCCAAGGAATGATGGATTTTTAGGTAAGATTTTCTACATTTAATCAGCCCAACAAGGGTACACAACGCTACTAATCAACAACCCAAAACCATGAAAACCTACTTATCACTCGTAGCACTGCTGCTACTTCCCCTACTTACCCTAGCCCAAGAACCCATCAAAATAGCCTTTGTAGGCAATAGCATCACCCAAGGACCAGGAAGAGAAAATCCTGGATCATTTCCCCTGCAAGTAGGTGAAATCCTCGGAAATGCTTATGAGGTAAAGAATTTTGGCGTGAGTGGGCGCACCCTTTTGAAGAAAGGAGACTACCCTTACTGGAACGAACCCCAGTTCCAACAAGTAAAAGATTTTCGTCCAGACGTCGTGCTTATCAAGTTGGGCACCAACGATTCCAAACCACAGAACTGGGCCCATAAGGGAGAGTTTGTTCAAGACTACTTGGACTTGATTGCCGAGTTTCGTGACCACATGCCCAAGGATGGTAAAGTATACGTGATTCTTCCGGTGCCTGTCACTCGGGTCAATTTTGGGATCACCCCAGACGTAATGAACAACGAGCAGCGTCTCATGCTTTTTGAGATCATCCAAAAGTCAGGTGCTGAAGTCATCGACCTCTACACTCCCTTGATGGATCGGTCCGAGCTATTGCCAGACGGCGTGCACCCCAATGCCGAAGGGCTTAGCATCATGGCTCGAGTGATCAGTAGAAGGATTCGGATGTAAATCTGCAACCCTCTAAAAACAAAAAACCACAGCCTGGATCAAGCTGTGGTTTTTTTATTGTTTGTAGAAATTACTTTCCTGCCAGTGCATTTGCACCTGCCACAATTTCGAGGATTTCGTTGGTGATGGCTGCCTGACGAGTACGGTTGTACATCAACTTCAACTCTTTAAGCAATTCACCTGCATTTTCAGTTGCCTTATCCATCGCAGTCATACGTGCACCATGCTCAGAGGCATTGGATTCAAGCACTGCCTTGTAAAACTGGATCCGCAAAGAAATAGGCACCAACTCTTCAATGATGTAGGTACGAGAAGGCTCCAAAAGGTAATCTGTTTCAGTAGCAGCAACCTCTCCCTCTTGTTGGGCCATAGGCAAAAACTGCTCTACACGCACCACTTGGGTAGCCACATTCTTAAACTCATTAAACACCAAGACCACTTGATCGTAGTCTGCTTCCAAAAAGCCATTCATGGCGTAAGTGGCTGCTTCCTTCACTGCATCAAAAGTCAATTGCTGGAAGACACCGAAATAGGTATCAATGACCTGGTAATTAGACTTCTTGAAGTATTCGTATGCTTTTTTACCGAGCGGAAGTACGGTGATTTCAGCGCCTTCAAATTGCTCCTTGATGGCAAGGTTAGTCGCCTTTAGTATATTGGTGTTGAATGCACCGCAAAGTCCCTTATCCGAAGTCACAGGAATCAACAACACCTTCTTCACTTCACGCTTAGCTGCAAACACAATGTCTGAGTCCCCTTCAGAGGCAGCAGAAACATTGTTCAGGATTGCAGTCAACTTTTGTGAATAAGGACGCATTTGAACGATCTTTTCTTGCGCTCTTCGCAACTTGGCAGCGGAAACCATTTTCATGGCTTTCGTGATCTGCTGCGTCGACATGACCGAGTTTATTCGTTGCTTTACTTCCTTTAAGTTAGCCATCAGAGATTGCTTTGTGCGTATAACAAGCCCTGCCAGCAAGCCGGCAGGGAATTAATAGAATTTACTTTGCGTACTTAGGTGCTAGTTCAGCAGCTGCAGTGGCAAGAATTTTGCCTGCGCCATCGATATCACCTTTCAAAATCAATTGGATTGCTTCTGGGTAAGAGGCATCCAAAAGAAGGTAAAATTCCTTTTCGAATGCTCTTGCTTTTTCTACAGGAACAGTATCCATCAAGCCTTTCGTAGAGGCATAGATGATCGCTACTTGATGCGCTACAGATACCGGAGCATACTGCGCTTGCTTCAAAATTTCCTGGTTACGACGACCACGCTCGATCGTACGCTTGGTAGAAGCATCAAGGTCAGATCCAAACTTAGCGAAAGCTTCCAATTCACGAAATTGCGCTTGGTCAAGTTTCAAGGTACCTGCTACCTTCTTCATGGATTTGATTTGTGCGTTACCACCCACTCGAGATACGGAGATACCTACGTTGATCGCAGGACGGATACCGGAGTTGAACAGGTTGGTCTCCAAGAAAATCTGACCATCTGTAATGGAAATTACGTTAGTCGGGATATAGGCAGACACGTCACTGGCCTGAGTTTCGATGATTGGCAATGCAGTCAAAGAACCTCCACCTTTTACCAAAGGACGAATGGATTCAGGAAGATCATTCATCTCTTTCGCAATCGCGTCAGACTGGTTGATTTTTGCAGCTCTTTCCAAAAGTCTGGAGTGCAAGTAGAATACGTCACCTGGATAAGCTTCACGTCCTGGAGGTCTTCTCAATAGCAAGGACACTTCACGGTAAGCTACAGCTTGCTTGGAAAGGTCATCATAAACTACAAGAGCTGGACGACCGGTATCTCTAAAGAATTCACCAATCGCTGCACCGGTAAATGGCGCAAAGAATTGCATTGGAGCAGGATCAGAAGCTGGAGCCGCTACGATTACAGTGTAAGGCAATGCACCCCCTTTTTCAAGAGCGGCAACTACCCCGGCTACGGTAGACGCTTTTTGTCCAATCGCTACATAGATACAGTATACTGGTTCGCCTTTGTCGTAGAATTCACGCTGGTTAAGGATGGCGTCAATTACAACAGCAGTTTTACCTGTTTGACGGTCACCAATTACCAATTCACGCTGACCACGTCCAATTGGAATCATCGCATCAATTGACTTGATACCGGTTTGAAGTGGCTCAGTTACTGGCTGACGGTAGATAACACCTGGCGCTTTACGCTCCAAAGGCATTTCATACAAGTTGCCGGCAATTGGGCCTTTGCCATCGATCGGGTTACCCAAAGTGTCAACTACACGACCAAGCATGCCTTCACCCGCTTGGATGGAAGCAATCTTCTTGGTACGCTTTACCGTATCACCTTCTTTAATTTCCTTGGAATCTCCAAAAAGTACGGCACCGACATTGTCTTCTTCGAGGTTAAGAACCATGGCTTTTAGGCCATTGTCAAACTCCAACAATTCACCGGCCTGAGCCTTTGAAAGTCCATAGATACGGGCTACACCATCCCCTACTTGGAGGACTGTTCCCACTTCTTCTAGTTCGGCTTCAGTTCTGGCTCCAGAGAGTTGCTCTCTTAAAATTGCCGAAACTTCATCAGGTCTTACTTCTGCCATGATAGGATACGATTGAGTATTTTCGTTAAAACTGTTTTTCGTAATGATTTTGAGCAAACTGCACGCGTAGCGCATTTAGCTTGCTGCTGATAGATTCATCGAGCTGTCGGTCGTTGACGTTCAGCACAAAGCCTCCAATAAGCGCAGGGTTGATTTTCTCTTCCAACTGCACTTCTTTCATTCCACTGATCTGCTTTACAAGCGCAATAAGTTGCGTACGTTGTGCAGCAGTCAAAGCGGAGGAACTAACCACTTCTGCCACTTGAATGGACTGATGTAGGTTGTACTGGGCAATAAATTCGCGAGCTACATCCAAAAGGATATTTTCACGATTCTTTCTAGAGACAATCTCAAAGAAAGAAAGGGTAAGCGGACTTGCTGCTTTGGCAAACAAGGCCTTCAATACCTTTAATTTTTTGTCTGAACCCAACACCGGATTGGCAAGCGCATTTCCAAGCTCACGGGTACCTTTACCCATGGCCGCTAGGTTTTTGAAATCTTCAAATACCCCTTCCAACTGTCCTTTCTCGATGGAAAGGTCCAAAATGGATTTGGCGTATCTGGAAGCAACGCGATGGTTTGACATGCCGGATTAGTTAAGCTTAAGGTCTTTGATAAATTGATCCACAAGTTCAGCCTGAGCCTTATCGTCGGACAATTTCTTACGAAGCAACTTCTCAGTGACTTCCAAGGTCAATAAAGCCACTTGGTTTTTCACTTCAGTCAAGGCTGCTTTTTTCTCTGTTTCAATAACTGCCTTAGCGGATTCAATCAACTGGGCACCTTGCTTAGACGCTTCGTTTTTGGCATCCTCAATCATTTTAACAGAAGCTTCTTGAGCCTTCTTCAAAATGACATCGCGCTCCAATCTTGCTTCCTGAAGCAGTTTTTCATTTTCTGCTTTCAAGTTAGCCATCTCGCTTCTAGCCGCTTCAGCTGCCTTCAAGGCACCATCAATGCTTGCTTCACGCTCCGCAAGGGTAGCCAACATGGGCTTCCAAGCAAACTTGACCAACAAAAACAAAAGGGCTAAGAAGCCAAATAATTGCCAGAAAATCAGGCCGGCACTAGGTATGATTAGATCCATGGTAGGGAGGATTAATTTCGTGTTTGTTCAAAAGAAAGGGATTGGCCTAGCGCCAATCCCGATTCAGTTGTTCTTAGAAGGCAACGCCACCTGCGTTCAATGCAATAAGTAGACAAATTACTACTGCAAACAGGGAAACTACCTCGATCAAAGCTGCAATGATTAGCATGGCAGTTTGGATCTTACCAGCAGCCTCAGGCTGACGAGCAATAGATTCCATAGCCTGGCCACCGATACGACCGATACCAAGACCTGCGCCAATCGCAACAATTCCTGCACCGATACCAGCACCCATAAGTGCAAACCCAGCAGTCAATAAGATAGAAGTTAACATAAACATTGGTTTTATAAATTGAACAAAGAAATTAAACTTAATGGTGATCATCATGGTGGTGCTCAGCTACAGCACCGCCAATGTACATCGCGGAAAACAAGGTAAATACGTAAGCCTGAATCGTGGCTACCAACAACTCAATCATGTTGATGAAGGTCACCATCACGGTAGACAAGATGCCAATCGAATACGATTCAAAGATGAAGACCAAGGCAATAAATGCCAAGATTACAATGTGACCTGCCGTGATCGCTACAAAAAGACGAACCATCAAGGCAAATGGCTTAGTGAATAGCCCAATAAATTCCACTACCACAATGATTGGCAACAAAGCCACCGGCACACCTGGAGTGGCAAATACGTGCTTCCAATAGTCCTTATTTCCATTCACATTGACAATCACGAAAGTGATCATCGCTAGGGTAAACGTCACTGCAATGTTACCGGTCAGGTTTGCCGCACCAGGAAGGAGACCCAACAAATTACCTGTCCAGATAAAGAAGAACAAGGTCAATAGGTAGGGGACAAACTTCATGTGCTTTGGACCAATCGCTTTTAAAGCAATCTCATCGCGAACAAAAATGACAATCGGCTCTACAAAAGAAGCAGCTCCTTTAGGCGCTACAGCACCATTCTTTCGGTAATGACCTGCCGCGGAAATGGAGAAAAACAATACAAAAGCAATGACCAAAAATAGCATGGCCACATTTTTAGTGATTGAAAAGTCGATAATCGAACCACCGTCTACACGGCCTAGATGGTCGTGATCGTCGATGTATATTCCTTCGTGAGCAAATTCTTTTCCAAACTTGTGCGTTTCGTGATTTTGAAAGTCGCTGGAAATGAAGAATTCTAGGCCTCTATCAGACGAATAAGTGATCACAGGAAGAGCCAATGTAATGTGGGTGTGACCTACATTAAAAAAATGCCATTCATGCGAATCTTTGATGTGGTGCATGATAAACCCAGTAGGGTCTTCCTTGCCTTCCTCTGTCTCCGAATCAGCAGCAAAAGAAGCTGTGGAGAAGTTCAGTAAAAAGACTGAAAATAAAAGACTTAGTATCAGAAATTTGCGCGTCATTGACTCGTTTTTAAGAAGGCTACTTCGAAATCGGGCGCAAGTTAGAAAGAAAGGTGTAGATATCAAAAATCATGTAAAACAAAAAAATGATAAAGAAATTGGCGATAAACAGAATAATATTTCCCAAACCCATCGCAACTAGGATGCCAATGAAGCCCGTAGCACTCAAGGTGCGAATGAGCATTCCGAGTATTTTCAATCCGAAAAAATTTTCTGGAGATTTACGATAAAGCCACCCGGTCACTACACTCAAGAGATAGGATAGCCCAGCCATGAATCCGAAAATGCTCCAGATCGAGGCATGAACCAGTCGAGGCAGTGTAAATTGGAAGAGAAGGATTATCCCTGCAAGTAGCAAAGACACCAACAAATACTTGAGATGAATGGAAGAAATAAGTTTCATAGGGAGATCAAAAATTCAAAGTTACTTGATTTTGTACTTGCTTACCGGTCCTGCTGCATGGATTTCCAAAGGGAATAAAAGGCGATTGCAACAGAAGCGAAGGAACAAAGCAGCAACCAAATAGGGAATTTTTGGCCGGATTGCTGCTGAAGCCACCAGCCTAGGGCAGTCCCTCCTCCAATGATCGCAAAAAGCTGGAAAGACAAGCCCATGTATTTGACCCAAGGGGATCCCTGAGGATTCTTTGAATTGGGATTGGACTGATTTGACGTCATTTTTCAAAGTTAATGGATTCCATCAGCAAGAATTCACTGCCTGCTAAGAATAATACCTGTCCTCCTTCGTTCGGTAAGTGCAGTAAAAGCCCTAATTTGGTCCTTTGATTCGGAGCAGCTCAACATGCGCAAACAAGTACGCTATACTTTTGGATTGGTTTTATTTTTTTTGGGGGCATGCTCTTCCCAACGGGATACCTTTACCAACCGGGCTTTTCACAACCTCACCTCCCATTACAACGCCTACTTTCTAGCAGACACTAAAATTAAGGCAGCCGAAAATCAAGTGCAGGAGAATTACAAGGAGGATTACACCCAAATTCTCCCCGTCTTTATTCCTATTGATTCCACGACTATCCAAGGAAATAAGGTGGCCCTAGATTCTGCCCGGGAGCTTTCCTCCAAGGCTATCGATTGGCACCGGATATCCAAGTGGGTAGACGACAGCTATTACCTCATTGGGAAAATTGACTACCTGCAAGCACGAACGGACGATGCCAAAAATGCCTTCCGCTATGTCAATAGCCAAAGCAAGGACAAGGACCTTCGACACAAAGCACTGATAAGCCTCCTTCGACTCTACATCGATCAACAGGCCCTAGAGGATGCCAATTTTACAATAGACTACCTTTCCAAGGAAACGGAAATTAGTAACGAGAACACCTTTGAACTCTACAAAACCCTCGCCTATTACTATGAATCGCGAGCGGATCAAAATGGGGTAATCGGTGCGTTTGACCGAGCGATAAACTATACCTCCGATAAAAAAGAGCGCTCCAGGCTCTATTTCATTTTGGCACAGCGCTACCAGCGGGAAGGAATGGATGCCTTGGCCTTTGATTATTTTCAAAAATCCTTGGAAGGCAATCCCCCATACGAAAGAGCATTCTTTGCCACCCTCTATGCACAGCAAGTAGCCGAGCTCAATGCTACGAAGGATCTTAAGAAAGTTAGAAACTACTACGAAGGACTTTACGAAGACCCTAAAAACAAAGACCTGAAAGATGTGGTCCTATTGGAACGAGCCCTTTTTGAGGAAAAACAAAACGACATCCCTTTGACACTGCAGCTCTTGCATCAAGCAGCCAAGGAAACCGGATCGATGCCCCGCGTAAAAGGATACATTTACCAAAAGCTGGCAGACATCAAGTTCAACCAATTTAAAGATTACCGCGCCACCAAGTACTACCTCGACAGTGCGCTCACGTTTATCAAGCCAGAGGATCCTGTTGCGAAGCAGCTCGAAGAAAAAAAGACCAGCTTAGACACCTATGTATTCCATTTTGAGCGCATCGAGAAAAATGACAGCTTGATTCAAATGGCAGCCCTCCCCGAGGAGGAACAAATTCAACGTGC
>JAXISU010000032.1:0-10159 GCA_034680425.1 Cyclobacterium sp. | reverse complement strand
TGTGGATTCCAGTGGACTAAGTGCTCTACTTGTAGGTGATCGGGAATTTGGCCGTAATGGAGGCATCTTTGTGATCTCGGGCGTTCGCGACCACGTGATGAAGTTGCTCAAGATCTCCATGCTAGACAAGAAGCTACGCCTCGTAGCCAACTTGGAAGAAGCAGGTGAGGTGGTATTTATGCATGAAATTGACGGAGGAGAAGACGAGGAGGGCGCTTGAGTCCAGAATTTGAGGGTATCATCCTAGGAAACACTTCTTCCATCCCTATGCATGGAAGAAATCACACTGCCCAAGTCGTTCGATTTGGGCAGGAGTTTTTATTGCTGGATTGTGGGGAGGGCACGCAGCTCCAATTGCGCAAGTACAAGGCCAAGCCCTCCAAAATATCCAGCATTTTTATCTCCCACCTCCATGGAGACCACTACCTGGGTTTGATCGGCCTCCTATCCAGTTACCACCTCTCCAAGCGCACCGAACCGCTCCATCTCTTTGGACCACGAGGATTGGACGAGATTCTCACCACCCATTTCCGCTGGAGCAATACTCGCTTGAGTTATTCATTGCAGTTTACCGAAACCAGCACTTCTGGCAAGGTCCTGCTGCTCGAGCATCCTTTATTTCAAGTTTCCAGCTTTCCCCTTCACCACCGGATCCCTACGACGGGCTTTTTGATTGAGGAAAAAGAAGGATCACGCTCCTTGATCAAGGAAAAACTCCAAGAAAGTTCTCTCCCTTTGGCTGGGATCCAGTCCCTTCGAGAGGGAAAAGATTATCGAGACAGTGACGGTAACTCCTTCAAAGTGATCGACTACTGCCATCCGCATCCTCCCTTGCGGAGCTATGCTTTTTGCTCGGATACCGCATTCAGTCCTGAATTAAGCAGCTACCTTGCTGGAGTAGATTTGCTGTACCACGAGGCTACCTTTATGGAAGCGGATCAGCAACGCGCAGCGGAAACCTATCATTGCACTGCCAAGCAAGCCGCTCAAATCGCAGCACTCAGTGGTGCTAAAAAATTACTTTTGGGTCATTTCTCGACCCGTTACCCGGATTTAAGTGATTTGTTGACAGAAGCGCAAACCATTTTTCCGAATTCCTGCTTAAGTGAAGAAGGCATCACCTACCCCATCCCTACAGCCCATGCATGAATCTGCACCAAGTCGCAAGACCAACCTCTTTGTAATTCTAGGAGCCATTTTCCTGACCAATGCCATCCTGGCAGAAATCATTGGAGTGAAGATCTTTTCTGGAGAGCGCACCCTTGGGTTTGAACCCTTACAATGGACTTTCTTTGGGGAGTTTGTGCTGGACTTCAACCTCACTGCAGGGGCCGTGATCTGGCCGGTAGTCTTCATCACTACGGACTTGATCAACGAGTATTTTGGAAAAAAAGGGGTGCGGAAAATCAGTTTCCTGACCGCAGGATTGATCACCTATGTCTTTGTGATCATCAGCTTGGTAACCGCCTTGGCACCGGCCGACTTCTGGATGCAGGTCAATGCCAGTATGCCTGACGGAAGTGCCTTTGACATCAACTATGCCTTCAATACCATCTTTAGACAAGGTTTGGGCATCATTGTAGGTTCGTTGACCGCATTTTTACTAGGTCAATTGATCGATGTGTTTGTCTTTCAAAAGCTACGTGCTGTTACGGGACCAAAAATGATCTGGCTACGCGCTACTGGGTCTACCCTCGTGTCTCAGTTTATCGACTCTTTTGTGGTGCTAGGTATCGCATTCTATGTCTTTGGCAACTGGTCCCTACCTCAGATCGCTGCTGTGGGTTTGATCAACTACGTGTACAAGTTTACCGTGGCCCTGGCACTGACTCCCGTGCTCTATGCTGCACATGGACTGATTGACCGCTACTTGGGCAAGGATCTTTCTGAAAAAATGACGGAGGAAGCAACGGAGGATCGGTCATTTTTGTAAATAGAAGCAAGAGGCAAGAAACAAGAAATTAGACTAAAAATTGTACCATATAGAAAGTACCAAAATTGTTCAGAAGCAATAGGCAAGAAACAAGAGGTTAGACTAATTTTTGTTGCTATTCAGTAAGCAGAAATCCCATGATACCACAATAGAAAGTCTAATTTCTTGGTTCTTGTTTCTAAAAGTCTTTTTCGTACCTCGTACTTGGTACTTTGTACAACCCTTCTCGCCAAATATATTTCGGGCTAGACCCCTGATTTTTACAGATTATTCTAAAAACTTCGGATCAACCCTTGGTTTACAAAATAATTCTACCTACTTTTGCAGCGTCAATTTTGACATAGCTATTTTTCATGCCGTGAGTCCTTGCTGTTGCTTGTCTGGGATTTAGGATACCATGGCAAGAAAAAGTAAGGACAACATAATGGAAAACACAATCAAATTCTCAGACCTGGGGATTTCGGAAGAAATCTTGCGGGCAGTGGAAGAGATGGGCTATACCCAACCTTCCCCAATTCAACAACAAGCCATTCCCTTTGTACTGCAAGGACGCGATGTAATCGGTCAAGCACAAACGGGTACTGGCAAGACGGCAGCATTCGCAATTCCTATCATTGACTTGGTAGATGCCGACTTCCTCAAGCCACAAGCAATTATCCTCTGCCCTACCCGTGAACTAGCGGTTCAGGTAGAAGGAGAAATTCAAAAGCTGGCTAAATACCACAGAAAAATATCATCAGTAGCCATCTACGGAGGCGAATCTATCGACAAGCAGATTCGTGTCCTCAAGAAAGGCGTACAGATTGTAGTAGGTACTCCAGGTCGTGTGCAAGACCACATCAACCGTGGGACTTTAAAATTGCAAGACGCAGGTATCATCGTTCTCGATGAGGCAGATGAGATGCTAGACATGGGCTTCAGAGACGATATCGAAGCCATCTTGCAGGAGATGCCAGAGGAGAGACAAACTGTCTTTTTCTCCGCTACCATGGCCAAGCCTATCCTAGACTTGACTCGCAAGTACCAAAACGAACCCGAAATCATCAAAGTCGCGAAGAACGAATTGACGGTTGCCCAGATCGATCAGGTGTTTTACGAAGTAAAGCAATCTTTGAAGATGGAATTGATGGCTCGTTTGATGAACCTAAACAATTATGCATTGAGTGTGGTGTTTTGCAACACCAAGCGCATGACCGACGAGGTAACCGAGTCTCTCGGTGCTCGTGGCATTCTTGCAGAAGCACTTCACGGTGACCTTTCCCAAGCACAGCGCGACAAGGTCATGGGCAAGTTCAGAAAAGGACTTTGTACCGTATTGGTAGCCACTGACGTTGCTGCAAGAGGCATTGACGTAGACAACGTAGAAGCGGTGTTTAACTTTGACATCCCACTAGACGAAGAATATTACGTACACCGAATTGGTAGAACAGGACGTGCCGGCAAATCCGGAACAGCCATTACCTTCATCACCGGACGTAGAGAAATGATGAAGTTGCGTGACTTGGAGCGTTTCACCAAGGCAACCATCAACAAAATGACTCCTCCATCGGTATCGGAATTGGTAGAATTGAAGAAAACCCAGCTTATCAAGGACGTATACCGTGTATTGAGCAAGGAAGAAGATACCCAATTGTTTGAAGCCACCATCGGACAAATGCTTGCAGAAGGTTTGACCCAAGAGCAAATTTCCCTAGGCCTACTCAAAATGGTCATGGGCGATACCGTCAAAGAGATGAAAGATCAAGACTTTGGAATCGAGGCTCCTGCTTATGGAGACCGTAGAAGAGAAGGAGGACGCGAAGGCGGACGTGAATCTAGATTTGGTGACCGAAGAGAAGGTGGACGAGGCGAACGCTTTGGAGACCGAAGAGAAGGTGGCCGTTCTGGTGAGCGTTTTGAACGTGGTAGTAGATTTGGAGACCGCAAAGAAGGTGGAAGCCGATTTGGAGATAGTGGAAGCCGCTTTGGTGACCGCAAAGAAGGTGGACGTGACTTTGCTCCTAGAGTAGAGCGTACACGCGATGCCAACATGACCCGGTTGTTTTTGAACCTAGGAAAGAAAGATTTTATCCGTCCCAATGACATCGTAGGTGCCATTGCAGGAGAAGCAGGTCTTCCAGGCAAGAGCATCGGAGGCATTGATATTTTTGACAACTTCTCCTTCGTAGATGTACCGCACAAGGACGCGGAACATGTGGTGCGTGTGATGAAAAACAACACCATCAAAGGCAGAACCGTGAATATGGAAATCTCTAAGGGCTAATTCCCAAAGATTAAATCAACTAAAAAAGCACATTTCGAAAGGAATGTGCTTTTTTTGTGTCTTCGTAGATCACATCGCTTATGCAGCTTTTTTTTCAAGAATCGATCACCTCCCCCACCACATCCCTCAATGAGGAGGAATCGAAGCATCTGGTGCGGGTTCTTCGCAAAAAAAAGGGAGACCAAATCCTGGTGACGGATGGAAAAGGAATGCTCTACACCTGCATACTGGACGAAGCTGATCCGAAAAAGGCGAGTTTAAAAGTGCTTTCATCTACGGAAGCAGCAGTGGATCCTTTTTACATCCACTTGGCCATAGCCCCCACCAAAAGCCCTGATCGCATGGAGTGGATGGTGGAGAAAATCACCGAGATTGGATTTCATGAACTAACCCTTTTGGATACAATGCATGGGGAACGGAGTTTCTTGAAAATCGACCGCCTTCATAAAAAAATGATCTCTGCCTGCAAGCAAAGTATCAAATGGAGAACCCCAAGCCTAAACGGAACGACCAAACTCAGCGAACTAATTAAGTCTACCGACTTTGCAGATTTCCAAAAGTTCATCGCCTATGTGGATGAAAATCATACCCACCACCTCTTGGACCTAGCCAAAGCAGGCGAAAAGTACCTCATCATGATTGGACCTGAAGGAGATTTTGATCCCAAAGAGATCCAACTCGCATTCGAAAATGGATTCAAAGCAGTGTCTTTGGGGAAGAGCCGTTTGCGAACCGAGACCGCGGGCTTAGCAGCAGTTCAAATGCTTCAAGTGCTCAATCGATAAAAGAATTCAGGGCGACTAACTCACAGAAAATCAGCCTCTTTTTAGGCTTCTTGAATTCCATTTAAAAAAATCAGGGGGAGGACTACCAAAAGTTCCTTACATTTTTCTATTTTGGGATATCTTTTTTCATTCTCCCCTGCGGAGCCTTGTCTGAAGACTGAACTACTTAACTCATCCAAACAGTGCCTTACAAAGAGCGAGAAATCGAGAAAAAATACTTTTCCATCGGAGAAGTTGCCGACATGTTTAAAGTAGCGGCTTCTCTTATTCGCTATTGGGAAGGGGAATTTGACATCATCCGCCCTAAAAAAGACAAAAAAGGCAACCGACGCTACACCAAGGACGACATCCAAAAGATTCGCTACGTGTACCACCTGGTCAAAGAAAAAGGCTATACTCTCCAAGGTGCACAAGAAGTCATCGCAGCAGGGAAGAAACAAGGATTTGATAAAGTAGCAGCAGTTCAAAAACTTCAGGAACTCAAGGATTTTTTAATCAACCTGAAGCATGAACTCCATTCCCGATCCAACACCTGAGGACAAACAACACTTTATTGCCCTCGCATTAGCCCCAAAAGTAGGTCCGGTCTTGTTTAAAGCCATTGTGGCCTACGCTGGCTCGGCGCTTGCCTTCTTCTCTTTTTCCCAGGCCCAAGTAGCCAAAATCCCTCGCATTGGTCGCCGATTGCTTGAAATCAGGCAGCAACGCGAATCTTTACTTTCCCAAGCAGCAAGCCTTCTTGCCAACCAGGCCAAGGATGGGTATCGACTCCTCACCGCATTAGACGAGGATTTCCCCAAGCGCTTAAAAAATAATTCTGACGCACCTGTGCTGCTTTTCACCAAAGGGGCTGCAAATTTGAATGCTCCAAGAACGGTTGGCATCGTGGGAACGCGGAGTGCTACACCCTATGGGAAAGCCATCACCAAGAAAATCTGTGAGGACCTCCTGCCCTATCAGCCCAGCATTGTATCGGGCCTAGCCTATGGGATCGATATTGAAGCCCATCGCGCAGCCTTGAATTTAGGCCTTCCCACGATTGCAGTGCTAGGCTCTCCCATTCACCTGATCTATCCCGCTGCACACCAAGGCACCGCAGCCCAACTCGTCCAGGAAAATGGAGCCTTGCTGAGCGAATATGGGCCAGGAAGTCGGATGCTTCCCGGAAATTTTCCAGCCAGAAATAGAATCATTGCCCTACTATCTGATGTACTGCTGGTGGTGGAAGCTGCCGAAAAAGGTGGAGCGCTGATTACGGCCGAACTCGCATTCGGCTACCAGAAAGAGGTATTTGCTGTTCCCGGTAATCTCCAAGCCACCTTCTCAGAGGGCTGCAATCAACTCATCCGGAAAATGAAAGCGGCCATCTACACAGGCCCCGAAGACCTGGCGGAGGCCCTACACTGGTCCAAGCCTGGAGAGGACCGAAAGCCCAAGCCATTGCAAGATTTCTCAAGCCGCGAAGAAGAGGAATTTAAAATCTTAACCCACCTCCAAACGAAAGGAGACACTGAATTGGATCAACTCGCCCATGTACTCCAAATCCCATTGGGTAGGCTGTCGGCTAAATTATTGTCGTTAGAGTTTGAAGGAATCATCCAATCCTTGCCAGGAAAAAAATATAAACTCCTAGGCTAGGTAACCTGAAATCCCTATTCCTTCATTTTTCGAATCAACTTCGGGTAGTACCAAAGGTAAAAGCCACTAAACGCGAGCAAAATCAATCCGATGGATACCAAAGTGGAATAAGTGAGTTTGGCTCCTTCATCCCCTGTGGTGTAAAAATCCACAATACTTCCATCGTGTACCTTCTCGATCCAATCCGAATGACGCGTGGCTATAGATAACACTTCTCCAGAATAGCCATCTACCTGCACCTCCGTAAAATGCTTCTTAAAGGTCACTTTAGCAGTACCCTTGTCCGGGCGAATGTCAATTCGGTCAACCTCTGAATCTTCTCCTAATTTGACCATCTCCTGCTCTCCAATGGCAACCAATTCGGAAGGCCGAAGCCAGGTTCCATTTTCTACCTTAGTTTCTAAGGTTGGAGGTAATAATTCCACTTTCTTCTTCCAGGCCAGTAAAATCGAGGTCACCCCGATCACCAGAAAAAAGAGAATCAAGGGAATTCCCATCCAACGGTGGAACTTTCGGAGAAATCGGAGACGCTTTACTTTAGAATTGGTTGGGGATTCAATCATCGATACAACTAGAACTACGGATAAAACAATTCAAATCCGGAAAGCTTGCAAGTTACTGAAAAATCAAAAGGAATTAGTTGAGCATTTCCTTGAATGGCAGAATCTCATCAAAAGTCAAAGCCAAACAAAAAAGGGGCAAAAGCCCCTTTTTAAATCTATTCAAGTACACTTAGAAGAGTTCCTTGGCAACTTTATAGGTCGTTTCGGCCTTACTCATCGTGTAAAAATGTAAACTAGGCACTTGTGCATCCATCAGTTCCTTGCACTGCTTGATCGCCCATTCGATACCCACTTCTTTCACTTGAGCATTGGTGGTGCATTTGAAAAGTGCATCAGTCAACTCATCTGGGAAATCCAAGAAGAAGGCTCTAGGCAAGGCCGTGATCTGGCCCAAAGTAGTGATCGGCTTAATTCCTGGAATGATGGGAATATTGATCCCCGCTTCTCGCACTTTAGCCACGTAATCAAAGTACTTTTTGTTGTCAAAAAACATTTGAGTCACCACATAACTTGCACCCTTGTCTACCTTTTCTTGGAGGTATTTTAGGTCAAACTTGAGGCTTGGGGCTTCGAAATGCTTTTCCGGGTAACCGGCAACTCCTACACAAAAATCAGTTTGAAAACTTGGCTCGGTTTCTTCGTGCAAATACTTCCCCTGGTTCATGTGAATCACCTGCTCTACGAGTTCGCTAGCATACGCATGCCCATTGGGCTCTGCTACAAAGCGCTCGGCCTTAGGAGCATCTCCACGAAGGGCTAACACATTTTCTACCCCAATAAAGTCAAGATCAATCAACAAGTTTTCCGTCTCCTCCTTGGTAAAGCCTCCGCAAAGCACATGAGGTACCGCATCTACATCAAATCGGTTCATCAATGCAGCGCAAATCCCTACGGTACCTGGACGCTTTTTTGTACTCACCTTCTCCAAAAGACCATTGGGATGCTTCTTGTAGATGTATTCCTCCCGGTGGTAGGTCACATCCACAAATGGAGGCTTAAACTCCATCAAGGGAGCAATTCCTTCCAAAAGTTCCTTCAAACTTTGCCCCTTCAAGGGCGGTAAAATCTCAAAAGAAAAGAGCGTGCCTTTTGCGTTGGCTAAATGTTGGGTGATTTTCATAGGATTGAATTCTCAAGAATGGGGGTTGGGGAATAGGCCAAATTTGGGGAAAGTAGACGTTCCGCCTCTTGGAGGCTGATGCCTTTTCGAGTAGCATAACTTGCCACTTGATCTTCACCGATCTTGCCAAGAGCGAAGTAGCTGCTTTCAGGATGGGCGAAGAAAAATCCAGAAACCGAACTAGTAGGATACATGGCATAACTAGAAGTTAGCGTGATGCCTACCGTATTTTCCAAATCAAGGATTTCTGAGATCGTCACCTTTTCGGAGTGCTCGGGACAGGCAGGATAGCCTGGTGCGGGACGAATACCCAAGTATTCTTCTTTGATCAAGGCTTCGTTATCCAACTTCTCGGATGTGGAATGGCCCCAATACTTGGTACGCACCTGCTCGTGCACGTATTCTGTAGCCGCTTCTGCCAATCGATCGGCCAAAGCCTTGAATAAGATATCGTTGTAGTCGTCTCCTGCTGCTTTAAACTCCGCAAGTTTGGATTCCATACCCAGGCCAGCCGTCACGGCAAAGCAACCGAGGTAGTCCACTTGATTGGGATGCAGGTAATCCGCCAAAGAACGGTTGGGAACGTCTTTTCCTTTCTTTCCTTGCTGTCTCAAAAAGTGGAAACTTGCCACTCGATTTCCTTTTTCATCCAGAACGAATGCATCGTCCTCTTCCCGCTGAACTGGGAACAAGGAAAATACAGCCTTGGCAGAAAGCCATTTCTCTTTAATCAAGGTATCCAGCATGGTCTGTGCTTCGGCAAAAAGTTTTGTTGCCTCCTCGCCCACCACGGAGTCGCTTAGAATTTTGGGGTATTTCCCTGCCAGCATCCAAGTACTGAAGAATGGAGTCCAGTCGATGTATTTACGAAGGACGTTCAAGTCTAAGTCCTCAAGGAGCGTTCTGCCCAGCGTCTTCGGCACTACAGGTTGGAATCCCTCCCATTGGATGGATACCGGGTTTCGTTTTGCTTCGGTGTAGGAGATTAACTGCTTGACGGTTTGCTTCGCCTCATGCTCCACACGAAGTTGTCGATAGGTTTCCTTGAGTTGCACTCGGAAGGAATCCCTGGTCTCTGGAGAGATCGACTCGCCAGCAATCGGCACAGACTTACTCGCATCACTCACGTGCACTACTGCACCTGAATACACGGGGTCAATCTTAACCGCGGTATGAATTCTTGAAGTAGTGGCTCCACCAATAAGCAAAGGAATGGAAAGGCCTTGGCGCTCCATTTCGGAGGCTACATTCACCATTTCATCCAGGGAAGGAGTGATCAATCCACTCAATCCGATGATGTCCACCTTATTTTTGATGGCTTCGTCGATGATTTTTTGGGCATCCACCATCACACCCAGATCGATGATCTGGTAACTGTTGCAAGCCAAAACTACACCTACGATGTTTTTACCGATATCGTGCACATCGCCTTTGACGGTAGCCAGTAAGATCTTCTTCAAGGAAGAAGCGGCTTGCCCCTCTTCAGGAAGTGGCATGAATGGTTCGAGGTAGGCCACTGCCTTCTTCATCACACGGGCAGACTTCACTACCTGAGGCAGGAACATTTTTCCTTCCCCAAACAAATCTCCGACCACATTCATCCCATCCATCAAAGGACCTTCGATCACTTTCAATGGGTTGACTAATTCAAGACGTGCTGCCTCGGTATCCTCGATGATAAAGTCCAAGATTCCTTTCACCAAAGCATGTTCAATTCGCTTGGCTACAGGGGCTGATCTCCAGGCCTCGTTGACTACTTCTTTTTTATCTGCTGCCTTTACAGTCTCTGCAAAGTCCAATAAGCGTTCGGTAGCATCTTCTTTCCGGTCAAACAATACATCTTCTACCCGCTCAAGC
>JAXISU010000031.1:0-10211 GCA_034680425.1 Cyclobacterium sp. | reverse complement strand
GTACAATACTTCCAACATGGCGCGGTTACGATGCCCTTCGGGTTCACCAAGGGGAATGGCCTCGAGAAGGGCCTCCACCTCAGGAAAACTCAAGGTGTCGGGAAGTTTTCGGCCCAACTTGGGTGCCTCGAGCAGCTGTGCAGGATCTTCTGTGATTCGATCCTCATACATCAAGAAGCGGTAAAAGGCTTTGATACCCGAGATAATCCGAGCTTGGGAATAGGCAGAGATTTCCAGTTTTGCCAAGGCCGTTACAAACCGCCGCAAGTGCTCCAATTCCAGGTCAAGTGGGCTTTTGGAGGGAAACTCACGGGACACGTAATCCGCTAACTTCTCTACATCCCGGGTATAGGCCTCAATGGAGTTGGTGCTCAGCGAGCGCTCAAGAGTGAGGTAATGACGAAATTGACGGATCAGCTGAGGCCACATGTAGCGTAGATTGGAGTTCTAAAGTTACCCATAAAACGTAATCCAAACCACTCGGAATAAATCTGAATTGGAACCCAATAAATAGAAAAATTAACTGGTGGAAATTTGTGCAAAAAAATAAAGCGCGACTTGGCTATGACCGGGACTGCATCTTCAGGGGATTCATTTTCGTGAAGAAAAAATCAGTCACGTGAACTCTATTCCGTGTTTCTTCAATGAAATAGATGATTTTTATTTCAAAAAATTTGGTCTCCTTATGAAGGACAAACCTAAAAATCGGGTCTCTAATTCGAATTAACTTTTCAATACTGCCTCTTTGCGGATCTTTTTGCAGGCTGAACAACAATTTTTTTAAGTTATTCTCGACTTCTAAAGCTCTATGGTCACTAAACCTCTTCCGGATATAACTTAAAATCTCAATTTGGAATCGATCCCTTGCTGGCTTAGCTACGATTATTTTGTAACAGGTTTTTTCAGCCATTCTTCATTAGACTTAAAAAATTCATCCAAGGTCAACACCTCGCCATTTCGAATTGCTTCAAGAGACTCTTGCGTACGGGCTTCCATTTCGGCTTGAACGAAAAGATCATCCAATTTTTCAATTTCAATCGCCCCTTTTTTTAACTCTAGTTTTCTTTTTTCTATCGTCATGGCTGTTTTACGATGAGTCCTTACGAAGTTAACAGAATAGGGGAAAAAAGAGGCAGAAATCCAATAAAAAAAGGGTTCAATAAGTTGAACCCTTTTTTTGAAAATATTCCGCAAGATCTAGTCCTAACCAGACTTAATCCAAAAATTTCCAGCTGGCCCGGTGGTCTTTGGCAAGAGGCTTACCCGTTACCTTGGCCCTCAAAATTTCTATCGGCATGGCGTTTTGCGTAAGAATCAAATCGTGAAAGGTTTTCTCAGGCATCTTTCCCGAGTCCACCATCTCCTTGCGAAGCGCATAGATCTCCAAAGCGCCAATCATGTAGGCTATTTGATACAAGGGTCCATAGCTCCCCTCAAAAGATCTTCTTACCTCGGCCTCGGCATTGGCAGGTTCGTGACCTACGCGATTAACGAGCAGGTCGATGCATTGCTGCGGGGTCATTTTTCCCAAATGGTAGTTGAGCGAAAAAATTATCCGCGCAGCCCGGTGCATTCTCCAGAAGAGCATGCCCACCTTGTCCTTGGCGTCACGAGGAAACTGCCGATCCCAAAGGACAAACTCCCAATACAGGGCCCAGCCTTCCGTCCAAAACGGCGTACCAAAAGGACGACGGTGAATGAGGTGCCGCTGATTCATAAACTGTTGCAAGTGATGTCCAGGAATCAATTCATGCTGCACGGTTGCTCTGGAAAAATGTGGATTATTGCCCCGCATGGACATCATTTTATCCTCGTGGCTCATTTCAGAGGTTGGGTAGGCAATCTGAATCACTTCACCTCCTAGGAAAAAGGGGCTCACCCGCTGCCGCTCTGCCGAGATCATGCTCGTTCTCCAGGTTTCAATCGCCAAAGGTGGGACGGTCAACCAGTCATTTTTAACCATCAAGTCAATGGCCTCATCTCCTAGTCGGACTACTTCCTGTGGCCAAGCGCCAGCCGGGAGGTAGGTGTTCTTCACCATTTCAAGGGCCGCTTTCCAATCGTTGCCAAAGCCCAATTCATTGGAAGCCTTCAGCATCTCTTTTTCACACCAGGCAAACTGCTTTTCTGCCTCAGCGATGAGTTCCTCCGGGCTATAGGCAATCATTTCATAAGCCAACTGCTTTTCCAGTGCCTCTCGTCCAATCGGCTTGCCGATGATGCCAGATCCATCGTCTTTCACTGAATTGGTATAGTGGGCACGCAAAGCTTTGGCATAGGCTTTCATGCCTGCATCCAATTTTTCCCATGGGGTAGGCATCCACCAGGTGAATGCAGGATCAAAGTCAAAGTAAAAGTCGTAGGATTCTTTGACCACCTTGTTCAAGCTTTCCACCGCGAGGGCGGCTAGTTCTGCTTTTTGCCAAGAATCGTATTTGGAACTCGAAGCAAGCGCCTTGTGCTGTGCATCTAAGATTTGTGCCACTTGATTCCATTTTGCAGCAAGTGCTTGTGCATCGGGCTGAACGGCCCTTCGTCTAGCAACCGTAAATTCCTCTAGGGGCTTGCCAAACTCAAGGACGGATTGGATCTGCATAAAATCACGCTTTTCCAAGTCAAGTTCCGCCAATTGCTTCTCGAGATAATTTCGAAATAGTTGGTAATCAATCTTCCCATCCTCAGATAGCGCCGCGTAATTCTGGGCTTGAAGGGTCTTCAAGTAGTCTTTATTGAAAGATTCCATCCGAGCAAAGTACTCAGTGGATAGCCGATGGGTATACAAACGGCCTAATGCTCCACGGTCCGCTTGGTAGGTTTGGATCAGGGATATAAGCTCGGTGGCATTTGCCAGGAAGGATAAGAGTGAGAGGGAAAGAAAAAGAATTAATTTTTTCATGGCTAGAGATTTTGGCTAGGAATTACCTGTCAGAAACATAGAAAATCTTTACCGAAATGCCTAGCTGATTTACATAGTCAGCACATTTTAGAAAACCACATAGGCGCATGAGAAAAATTAAAATCTATTTTTCATTTCAGCACTTAAACACTTCCCTAGACCTTGAAAGGCAAAGATCCTCTCAGAATTTTCTATATTTAGGTATGCGAAAATTTCTCCTAGCCCTAACAATCCTGTTGGCCCTAGTGGCTAGCTTTATTTTCTACACCTTTTACACCACTGGGTATTTTAGGGAAGTCACAGCAAAGAGTGAGGTTGGGATTGTTCACAGCAGCATTGACCTACCTGGCGTGGAGGATATTGCAATAGCCCGAGAAGATAGCTTCCTCCTGCTTTCTGTTGATGACCGAGCTTCGCAAAGAGCAGGTAAAGAAGGCCCTCATGGAATTTACTTGGTAGACCTTCGATCTGAACAATTCGAAGCTGTTCCGATTTCTTCTGAACTCAATTTCCCCTTCTATCCTCATGGAATAAGTATATTCAAACTCGATAGCGTCAGCTATGGGCTTCTAGCCATCAATCATGTGGAGGGAAAGCACTCCATTGAATCCTTTCTCCTCAAGGGGAAAACTTTGCATCACCTCAAAACAATTACTGGACCCGAACTTATTAGTCCAAACGACCTTGTGATGGTGGGCCCTGAATCATTTTACTTTACCAATGACCATGGCTACACCAGCAAATGGGGGCTACTTGCCGAAAATTACCTTGCGGTGAAAGCTGCTTCTGTGGGCTACTTTGATGGAAAAAAATTCGAGCTCGTTGCAGAAAACCTTTCCTATTCCAATGGTATTCAAGTTGACCCTAAACGAAATCTCCTCTTTGTGAGTAGTTCGAGAGAGTTCTCCGTGGGTGTATATTCCCTGCTTCCTGACGGTGGGCTTACCTTTATTGAAGACATCCCTGCCGGAACAGGAGTAGATAATATCGAATTGGATGAAGAGGGGAACCTTTGGATTGGCTGTCATCCCAACCTACTGACTTTTGCTGCCTATGCTTCAGGAAAAAAACCCATTTCCCCTTCTGAGGTGATCATGCTTTCCTATCCAAAAGAAGGCGCCGCAACGGTACGTTCTGTATGGACAGATCCAGGAAACCAACTTTCTGGGGCATCCGTAGCCGTACCATTTGGTGATTATCTCTTTATTGGAAATGTCATGGACACCAAGGTCTTGGTGCTCAAGAAAAATTAAGCCCTAAAGTGTCGCGGGGTTTTGCCCGAAATGCGTTTAAAACTTCGGTTGAAGTAGGACAAATTTTCAAAACCTACCCGATAGGCAATTTCTGAAATCCCCAATTCCGTCTCCTGCAGCAACTGCTGGGCCTCATTGATGCGCAAATGCAGGAGGTAATCTGTGAAGGTTTTTCGAGTACGCAACTTGAAAAATCTGCAAAATGCCTCCTTGGTCAAGTTTGCTTCTGCCGCCACCTCCGCCAAGGTGATTTTTTGGAAGCGATGAGCCAATACGTACTGCATCACCCGATCCATCCGGCTCCCATCTTTTTCGGAAAGTCCCAATAGCCTTCCTCCCGAATTGAGTTGCTGCAGTTCCTCTCCAGCCTGTTCGAGTAGATCTAGGAGCCCAAGGGCCGCTTGAAACCGTTGAAGCCCTTCTTTATTTTTGAAGGAAAGGAGCACCTCTTGAATCTGCTGGGCCGGTACACCTTGAACTTGGAAACACAATCCTGCAAAGTCTCGAAATCGGTTCAATGCCTGCAACTCATCCAAGTTCAGTAATCCGTTTTTTATGGCCTCAAAATCAAAAAAAACGGTATTTCCAGCCACAGTTAAGGTAGACTTTTCCTCAAAATAGATCCCGTCACTCCGAAACACATGGGGCGCATTTTCCCCTAAAAAAAATACATCTCCCCCCTGGAATCTACCCACATAATCCCCACTGAGAAACTGCCCGCTTCCCTCAAGAATGACCGTCAGCTGACATTGGGGATGCTGGTGGAGCTTGTCGTAAAAATAGGGTCCACGATCCTCCTGGTAGCGAACAAATTCCCGCTGTGACTTTGGAATCTGAAAGGAAATGATTTTCTCCATGGCTAAAATTGGTATAAAATTAAAGTCATTGCAACCTTAATCGAACAATTTTTATCAATATAGTATGTATATGGATTAATTCAGGAAAAGAATTTAGTGCTAGCAAATGCTATTTTTGAAGAATAAATGTTTCACCCCGCCACTTGTGGCACAAACTGATATCCGATGAATTGGAAAGGCGTATTCCCCGCAGTAACCACTAAATTTCATGCAGACGGTAGTCTAGACATGAACCTATTTTTCAAAAACCTAGACTCCCAACTCGCGGCTGGGGTGCATGGAATCATTCTGGGCGGCACACTCGGTGAGAGCTCTGTGCTCTCTCAAGAAGAAAAAATCACGCTTACCCGAGAAACTGTCAACTACGTCAACGGACGTGTTCCCGTAATCCTGAACATCGCAGAAGGTGCCACACAAGACGCACTGTTCTGGGCCAAAAAGGCGGAGGAACTCGGTGCTTCTGGATTGATGATCCTGCCTCCCATGCGCTATGGGGCAGATGCTCGTGAGGTAGTCGCCTATTTCAAAGCGGTGGCTAATTCCACCAAACTACCCATGATGATCTACAACAATCCGGTAGACTACAAGACTTTGGTCACTCTGGACATGTTTGCTGAACTGGCAGACTGCCCCAATATCCAAGCCATCAAAGAATCTACCCGTGACATCTCCAATGTCACCCGTATGTACAACCGATTTGGTGACCGCTTCCAGATTCTTTGCGGCGTAGACACCCTAGCTCTAGAAGAGTTGCTTATGGGCGCTGTAGGATGGGTAGCAGGCTTAGTCTGTGCATTCCCGAAGGAGACCGTGGTGATTTACAACTTGGTTCAGGAAGGAAAAATCGAAGAAGCACGCAAAATTTATCGTTGGTTTTTACCGCTTTTGGAACTGGACCTTCATCCCAAGTTGGTGCAGTACATCAAGCTTGCCGAGCAGCACTGCGGCATAGGTTCGGAACATGTTCGCGCCCCTCGCTTGACCCTAATTGGTGAAGAACGCGCACGAATTGAAAAAATAATCACGGACGGAATTAAAAATAGACCGGCACTATAAAGAAATATTGTGGAAATTCAGTGGAAATACACTTCGCTTCGCTCCGTGAAATAGGGTTGAAATACAGGTTGAATACTCTATTTCTACATTATTTCAACCGTATCTCCACCGTATTTCTACCTTGTTTTCGTAGTAATTCCCCTAAATCCTATACACCATGAATACCAATTCCATCTTTCAGGCAGCCCAAGAAGCATTCCTTTTCTACAAAAACCTCTCTGGAAAAGAAAAGGGGGCTTTTTTGGATAAACTTGCCGATATCCTGGAATCCCAACGGGCAGAAATCGTACCACTTGCCGTACGCGAATCCAATCTCCCAGAAGGGCGGATCAATGGAGAACTGGGCAGGACTACGGGGCAAATTCGCCTGTTTGCCAATTTGGTCAAGGAAGGTTCTTGGGTAGAAGCTACCATCGACCCCGCCCTACCGGATCGAAGTCCACTTCCAAGAGCAGATATTCGCCGATTTTTAACTCCACTAGGCCCGGTAGTGGTCTTTGGGGCTAGTAATTTCCCACTAGCATTTTCCACAGCCGGTGGTGATACCATCTCCGCCTTGGCGGCAGGCTGCTCCGTGATTTACAAGGCACACCCCGCGCATCCTGAAACCTCCAGAAAAGTAGCCGCGTGTATGCAAGCGGCATTGACCGCATCTGGACTTCCAGCAGGAATATTTACCCATGTGGAAGGTGGAATTGCTGAAGGACAAGCCTTGGTACAGCACCCCCTTGCCAAAGCAGTAGCTTTTACAGGCTCTCATGCTGGAGGAATGGCCTTATTTCAGTTGGCTAACCAACGAGAGGAACCCATCCCGGTGTATGCTGAAATGGGCTCCGTCAATCCAATCTTCTGCTTCCCTAACAAACTTGCCAAAGAAACCGAGTCTCTAGCAAAGGCATTTATTGCATCGCTCACCTTGGGTGTAGGACAATTTTGCACCAACCCCGGTTTGATATTCGTTCCCGCTAGCCAGGCTAAGGCCTTCGAAGCTCTTTTGATCGAAGAATTAAAAGGAATTGCAGCAGCTCCCATGCTCCATCCTGGAATCGCGCAAGCCTACTATGATTCCATTCAACACTTAGAATCCCGTGAAGAATTACGTTGGATAAAAGTGGCAGATCCCAAACACCTCTTGAATGGCAGTGCTGCTTTGGCAGAAATTCAGGTTGCCGATTGGTTGAAGGATAAACAGTTTCAAAAAGAAGTATTTGGTTCCTTTGCGCTGATGGTCGTTTACCAAGATGTGGCGGAATTGTCGGAAGTAGCCAAGCAGCTTCATGGCCAGTTGACCATTACGGTATGGGCAGAGGTTGAGGAACTGCAATCCCAACTTTTCCTCATCAACTTGCTTGAAGAAAAATGTGGACGCCTCTTGTTTAAGGGTGCCCCTACGGGAGTGGAAGTAGGCCATGCCATGCAGCATGGTGGGCCGTTCCCGGCTACCACTGCTCCCAATAGTACCTCGGTGGGCGCTTATGCCATCAAGCGTTTTGCACGCCCCATCGCCTTTCAAGACATGCCCTCCGCGCTTTTGCCCGATGCCCTACAGGACCACAATCCACTCGGGATTTGGAGGCAAGTGAATGGGATTGTAACTATGAAATAGAGTAGAAATAAAGTAGAAATAAACCGAGCCTACCGGCTCGGTGAAATATAAACACCAATTTCTATTTCAACCTATTTCACGAAGCGGCCCGCCGCGGCGGGTATTTCTACCTTATTTCCATCTTATTTCTACTGTATTTTATTTAATCAATCTACCCCACAAAAAAAATGTCTTCACGCCATACCTTTTCTTGCATCGACGCCCACACCTGTGGCAATCCTGTACGGGTAGTTTCGGGCGGAGTACCCTTTCTGAAAGGGGACAACATGCTTGAAAAACGCCAATATTTTCTAGATAACCTGGATTGGATTCGAACAGGCCTCATGTTTGAGCCACGCGGTCACGACATGATGTCTGGCTCCATGTTATTCCCCCCGCACAATCCGGAAAATGACTTTGCGGTCCTTTTTATCGAAACCTCCGGCTGCCTTCCCATGTGTGGGCACGGCACCATCGGCACGATCACCATTGCGATCGAAGAAGGCTTGATTCACCCCAAAACACCCGGTTTTCTTCGTATGGAGGCTCCGGCAGGATTGGTCTTGGTGGAGTACCGCCAAGAGGGAAATAAGGTAAAATCAGTCAAACTGACGAACGTAAAAAGTTACCTCGCTGCAGAAAATCTAGACATCGAAATCGAAGAATTAGGAACCCTCAAAGTAGATGTAGCCTATGGAGGCAACTTCTACTGCATCGTCGATCCGCAGGAAAACTTCCCAGGAATTGAGCACTTCAAAGCGGAGCAGCTCATCTCCATGGCTCGAAATCTCCGACAAAAAATGAACGAGCGCTACGACTTTGTACATCCCGAGCACGAGCGGATTAGAGGCCTCTCCCATGTCCTTTGGACCGGAAAAACCCTCGATCCGAACAGCACTGCACGCAATGCCGTGTTCTACGGAGACAAAGCCATTGACCGCTCCCCCTGTGGCACGGGCACCTCGGCACGCATGGCGCAATGGTATGCCAAAGGCTGGTTGAAGCCCGGAGACGAGTTTATCCACGAAAGTTTTATCGGCTCCAAGTTTATCGGAAGGATCGAGGAAGAAACCACGATAGGAGGAAAACCCGCCATCGTCCCCAGCATCGAAGGCTGGGCGAAAGTCTATGGCTACAACACAATCATCCTAGACGAGGACGATCCTTATGTACATGGATTCCAAGTGATTTAAGAACCAAGAGCCAAGAAGCAAGAAAGTAGATTTTCTTGCCTCTTGGCTCTAATAGCTAACCTATTATATGAAACCAACCCTTGTAATCGGCGGTGGAATCGTCGGTTTATTTACTGCCTATTTCCTTCAAAAAGAAGGAGTCGAAGTAACCGTAATCGACCGGACGGACTTGAAGGACAACTGTTCCACAGGCAATGCCGGTATGATCGTGCCGAGCCACATCATCCCACTGGCTGCGCCTGGAATGATTAGCAAAGGCATTTCTTGGATGTTTTCCTCCAAAAGCCCTTTCTACATTCACCCTCGCCTGGATTTCAAACTGGCCCAATGGTGCCTGCTCTTCTTCAAGGCGGCCACTCCCAGCCAGGTCAACAAGGCGATTCCTTACCTCAAAAATATCAGCCTACTGAGCAAGGCATTGTACCAGGAGTTTCGTCAGGAGCATCCTGAGTCGTCCATCGCCCTGGTAGAAAAGGGCCTCATGATGGCCTATCAAACCGAATCCATGGAAAAAGAGGAGGTGGAGTTTGCACATTTAGCCCGAAAATATGGGCTAGATGCAGAGATTCTTACCCCCGAAGACCTCAAACGAATAGAGCCCAACCTACACCTGAAGGCGCGTGGTGCCGTTCTATTCCCAGGAGATGCACACCTGGATCCAGGAGCCTTGTACAGCTTTTTGAAGAGCTACCTGGAAAAGAAAGGAGTAAAATTCCTTACCGAAACCCAAGTGCTCGGCTTTGAAAAATCCGGCAGCACCGTACAAGCGGTTCATACAGACAAAGGAAAAATCGACTGTGAGAAAATTCTCCTTTGTGGTGGATCCTGGTCAGGAGAACTCGCGCGCATGCTCCAATTCTCTCTTCCAATGATGGGCGGAAAAGGCTATTCCTTCATTCAAAAAAATAAGCCCGAAATTCTACAGGCCACCATCCTTACCGAACAAAAAGTAGCCGTAAGCCCCTACGGAGACACAATCCGATTTGGTGGCACCATGGAAATTGCAGGTACCAATCAGTCCATCAATAAAAATCGGGTGAAGGGCATTTTTGAAGCCATCAACCGGTACTACCCTGACTTTGAGGCCTCTTTCCCCGAAGACGGACAGATCTGGAAAGGTTTACGCCCCTGCTCTCCAGATGGCCTTCCCTACATTGGATTTGCACCCAACTATTCCAACGTGCTGGTAGGAAGTGGACACTCCATGATGGGAATTTCGCTGGCTCCTGCCACGGGTAAAATCCTGGCGGAGCTGCACCAACAGAAAGACACCTCCATGGAAATCAAGGGATTTGAGGTGGGAAGGTATGCTTAATCTATACGCTTAAAAAATGGAGATTCAGGGAAAATTCCCTCTGAGTGGCAAGGAAT
>JAXISU010000030.1:0-10903 GCA_034680425.1 Cyclobacterium sp. | reverse complement strand
GGAAGTTACCGTCCGCGCTCCTCCCAACACACCTGCACCCAGCTTCACCCGGCCGATGTTGAGGATGTTTACAGCGATTTTAAAGCCGTTGCCTCGGTCCGAAAGCATGTTGGCAACTGGCACAGGACAGTCATTGAAAAATACCTGACGGGTAGAGGAGCCTTTGATGCCTAGCTTCTTCTCTTCCTCGTTCATGGTAATGCCACCGAAGGTTTTTTCCACAATAAATGCAGTGAGGTTTTTATCCTCTTCAATCTTGGCAAACACGATTAACAAATCTGCAAAGCCCGCGTTGGAAATCCACATCTTCTGGCCAGTGATGAGGTAATGGGACCCGTCGGCAGAAAGAACTGCTTTGGTTTTTCCAGAGTTGGCATCCGAGCCCGCATCAGGCTCTGTTAGGCAGTAGCAGGCCGCCCATTCACCTGTGGCCAACTTGGGGAGGTAGGTTTGCTTTTGTGCTTCTGTACCGTAGTACAAGATCGGCAGGGTGCCAATCCCCGTGTGAGCACCATACGTAGTGGAAAACGAACCGGATGCCCCGATGATGTCCGCAATGAGCATGGAAGTGTTGAAGCTCATGCCCAGTCCTCCATAAACTTCAGGAACAGCGATACCGAGCAAGCCCAGGTCCCCTGCTTTTTTGAAAAGTTGAGGCACCAACTCCGGGTGCTTCATGCTGTCAATTTTCTCCACATTGGGATTGATCTCCGTGTCAATAAAATCTTGACAGGCCTGAGCCATCATTTTTTGCTCTTCACTGAATTCTTCAGGAATAAAAATATCCTGCGCTGGGGTTTCTCGAACAAGAAACTCGCCGCCTTGGATGCTGTTGGTTTGGGTTGACATAAGTGGTGTATGTTATGGTATGTTATTTTTTAAAAGAAGCAAGAGACAAGAAGCAAGAAACAAGAGATTGGAGGCAAGAGCCGAGACAAATTGTAGTCTCATAGGGTTTCTGCTGACTGAATAGCAGCAGAAATTTAGTCTATCCTGCCTGTCGGCAGACAGGTCTCTCGTTTCTTGGCTCTTGCTTCTAGAAGGAGCTAATCTCTTGGTTCTCGGTTCTAATAGTCTCTTACTTAAGTAATTCGTATACTCCCGCCACTCCCTGTCCGCCGCCGACGCAAGCGGTCACGAGTCCGTACTTTTTATTTTGCCTACGTAGTTCGTTGAAGAGTTGAACGGAAAGCTTGGCTCCGGTACAGCCCAGTGGGTGCCCCAAAGCAACTGCTCCTCCATTTACATTGACGATGGAAGGATCCATGTCCAGGGATTTAATCACCGCAAGGGCTTGCGCAGCAAAGGCCTCGTTCAGCTCGACCAAACCTAGGTCTTGCATGCTGAGCCCCGCTTGCTTGAGCGCCTTTGGCACCGCCTCCTTGGGACCAATTCCCATGATGCGTGGATCCACCCCCGCTACGGAATAAGATAGCATCCGAGCAACAGGATCTAGGCCTAAGGATTTCATCAAACGCTCGGACATCACCACCACAAAGGCCGCTCCATCCGAGGTCTGGGAAGAGTTCCCTGCAGTCACCTGACCCCCCATTCGAAAGGCGGGCTTCAGCGCTGCAAGCGCTTCCATCGTGGTGCCTGCGCGAGGACCCTCGTCCGTGTCTACGGTAAACTTTCGGGTCTTCTTTTTTCCCTTCTCGTCCAAGTAGGTTTCTTCCACCTCCACAGGCACGATTTCATCTTTAAACTTGCCTCCGGCAATGGCTGCAAGGGCTTTGTCGTGAGAACTCACCGAAAAAGCATCTGCCTCTTCTCGAGTAATGCCGTATTCCTTGGCCAATTCCTCCGCGGTCAAGCCCATGTTCAAGTAGTAGGAAGGGGTTTGGGAAGCAATCTTCCAGTTGAGCGCGGTCTTGTAGCCCATCATGGGCACCAAAGACATGGACTCAGTACCGCCTGCAATGATGCAATCCGCCATTCCTGCTTTGATCTTGCCTACTGCCAAAGCAATGGCTTCTAGGCCCGAACCGCAGTAACGGTTCATTACAAAACCAGGCGTGTCGATGCCCAAGGCCAAAAGAGAAATCATTCGGCCCATTTGCATGCCCTGTTCTGCTTCGGGCACCGCGTTGCCGACAATGAGATCATCAACCATCTTGGGTTCAAGACCAGGAGTATTGGCTACCAAATGCTTGATCACATCTGCCGCCAAATCATCCGGGCGATAAAACCGAAACCCTCCTTTTTTGGACTTCCCAACTGCTGATCTATATCCGTTAATAATATATGCTTCCATGTTAATTTGTTTTGAAAGATTTTATGTCGTTGTAGTTGTTAGTATCAAGTAGCAAGTATCAAGTAATTAGTACCTAAACCGAGTTAAGTCAGTGGTGCCAGTGAAGCTTTTAATCCATTAATCATTCGTTCAAGTTCTGAAAGATTCTCTTCCAGTTCTTTTACTCGTTCTGTCGTGATCAAGCCTGTTCGATGAGCGATTATCAATTGTGTTTCCAATTCAAAACTCTCTCCCAAGCTTACCTCAAGGGACTGCGAAAACTGCTTTGTCGAAGTCTTCCCGCACCCTTCTGCAATATTGGAAGCTATGGACACCCCAGCTCTTCTCATTTGTGAGACCAAACCAAATTTCTCCTCCGTAGGAAACCCTTTGGTGACCGCATATATTTCTACTGCGAAATCAACCGCTTTTTGCCAAACCTTAAGTTCTTTAAAATTATGCACAGGCAGTGTGTAGAAATACTTGATACTTGATACTTGATACTTGATACTTGATACTTGATACTTGATACTTTTATTAATTTCTCAATGGCTTCCCCTTAAACAGAATACTGTGGATTCGCTCGAGGGTTTTTTTCTCACCCGTCAAACTCAAGAAGGCTTCACGTTCCAAATCCAATAAGTACTGTTCGGTCACTTCGGTTGGAGCGGATAAATCCCCTCCAGCCATCACATTCGCTAGTTTCTTCGCAATCTTGGCGTCGTGCTCCGAGATGTAGCCACCGTAGATCATGCCCATGATTCCCGCCTCAAAGTAGGCCAAGCCACTTTTACCCAACACCTTGATGTTGCGCTGTGGAATAGGCTGGGTATAACCCAGGTCTGACATCGAAATTACCTTGGCTTTTGCATCGGCCAACTGTCTCTTCCTGTTGAGGGAAATCCCGTCACTGGCTCGCAAGTAGCCTAACCCTCTCGCCTCTTCTGCAGAGGTCGATACTTTGGCGGTAGCAATGTTCATGAAGTATTCCTGCAATTGGTTAAACTCTACGTCTCCTCCGATAATGCCGTTGGAGAAACGGAGCGTCATTTCCTTCGTCCCTCCGCCGGCAGGGATAAGGCCTACCCCTACTTCCACCAAACCCATGTACAGTTCAGCGTGTGCTTGAATGTGATCCGCATGAAGGGAAAGTTCACATCCTCCACCTAGGGCCATATTGTGTGGCGCAACTACCACAGGCACAGAGGAGAATCGCGCACGGGTCATCGTATTTTGGAACTGGGCGATCATCAAGTTGATTTCATCAAACTCCTGGTCTCCGGCAAACATGAACAACATGGCCAGATTGGCACCAGCAGAGAAGTTGCCCCCCTCGTTGCCAATCACCAGTCCTTTGTAGGATTTTTCAGCCATGCCGATGGCGGTATTGATGCCCTCGATGACTTCGGCCCCCATGGAATTCATTTTGGTGTGGAATTCAAGGCCGATGACCTCGTCTCCCAGGTCCACTACCGTGGCACCAGCATTGCCCCAGACTTTCTTGCCTGCAGACTTAAGTGTATCCAAGATGACAAACTCCTCCAATCCAGGAACCTCTTTGTAGGTCTTGGATGGGATGTCGTAGTAGGTTTTTTTGCCGTTGACAATCTTGTAAAAGGACTCGTGTCCTGAAGCAAGAAGTTCGTGCACCCAAGCAGCCGCCTTTTCGCCAGCCGCTTCCATCTTGGCAACGGTCTCTTTTACGCCTAGGGCGTCCCAGGTTTCGAAAGGTCCCAATTCCCAACCAAAGCCCGCACAAACCGCCTGATCTATGCGATACAGTTCGTCCGAAATCTCTGGAATTCGGTGGGAGCAATACTTGAATAAGTCGTAAAAAGAGGCGCGGTAAAACTCACCCGCTCGATCTTCAAAGTTGACCAAAAGACGCAAACGCTTTTTCAAGTCCTCTACTTCTTTGGCTGCCTCGAGGGCCTTAAACTTCGGCTTTTCAACGTCTTTGTAGGTAAAGGTCTTCAGGTCCAATTCCTGAAGTTCTTTTCTGCCGTCCGGGTGGCGGGTCATTTTAAAGTAGCCTTGGCCTGTCTTGTCCCCAAACCATTTGTTGTTGTAGAGCACTTCCACAATCTTGGGCAGGATAAACTTGTCTCTGGATTCGTCGTGCGGAAGGGCCTTGTACAGGTTGTTGGATACGTTGACGGTGGTGTCTAGGCCAACTACATCCATGGTACGGAAGGTGGCAGACTTGGCGCGGCCGATCACTGGACCGGTGAGTTTGTCAACTTCAGAAACGCCAAATCCCATTTTTTCAATGGCGTGCATGCCCGAAATAATGGCATAAACTCCAATACGGTTGGCGATAAAAGCAGGAGTATCCTTACAAAGGACGGTTTCCTTACCCAGGTACCGATCTCCATAGCCCATCAAAAAGTCAATCAGTTCCGGTTTGGTTTTTGGTCCAGGGATGATTTCCAGAAGTTTGAGGTAGCGCGGAGGGTTGAAAAAGTGCGTTCCTGCAAAATGTGCTTGGAAATCTTCCGAGCGGCCTTCAGACATCAAATGCATCGGAATGCCCGAGGTATTGGAGGTGATGAGGGTACCTGGTTTTCTGTATTTTTCTACTTTTTCAAAAAGTTGCTGCTTGATGTCCAAGCGCTCCACGACCACTTCGATGATCCAGTCGTAGTCCTTGATTTTGGGAAGGTCGTCGTCAAAATTGCCCGTAGTGATTCGGGAAGCGAAGGCCTTCTCGTAGATAGAAGATGGGTTTGCTTTGAGCGTGTTTTGAAGTGCTGTCGTCACGATTCGGTTGCGAACGGCTGGAGACTCTTTAGTCAAGCCCTTCTTTTGCTCCTCCTCATTGAGTTCAAAAGGAACGATATCCAGAAGCAACACCTGCACGCCAATGTTGGCAAAGTGACAAGCAATTCTGGATCCCATTACCCCTGAGCCCAAAACGGCGACTTTTTTAATGGTTCTATTCATGATCTATGTATTAAAATGCGTTGCTGTGGGTTACTTCTTTGGAATAGGAAGTGGGTACCTCCTTGGTTTGGATTTGATCGATTACTTTTTGGATTTTGGTGATCACACCAAAAAAACTGGCCAATTCTTTTTCGCTCAGTACCTCGCGAACCTGCTCATTAAAACGCTTCACACTTTGTACGGATATTTCCTTTTTCCGTTTCCCTTCGGGCGTTAAGAAAATGCGTACCGAGCGCTTGTCGATCGGGTCGGCTTTTTTGAAAATCAAGCCTTTCTCCTCCATGGTCTTCAACATGCGGGTAAGACTACGCGTCTCCAAACCAATCAAAGGGGCGATTTTCGTCGCCGGTGTCCCTTCTTTGGAGTTGATATTGATCAACACAAAGCCGATTGCTGTGGTAAATCCCTCTTCTGCCGCCTGTTGGTTATACATCCTCGAAATGGCATGCCAGGCACTTTTGATGGGGTAATCCACCGTCTCTTCTTTTTTCATGGGCACATTGTGGGGAGAATAACGGACCTAAATTAGAAAAATTTTGTATGCATGCATACTATTTTATTAAAAAAATGAGGCCGGATTGGAAGAGATTATTAGAAGCAAGAGACAAGAAATTAGACCTACAATTCAATAGCTAAGGAATTGCTTTCTAAGAAAGCAATTTTCTCGGCTCTTGCATCTTGTTTCTTGCTTCTCGGCTCTTGCGTCTTGATACTTACTACTAGAGACTTGATACTAGTTATACAATTTCTCCACCCGATCCGCGTACTTTTCCATGATCACCTTACGCTTGAGTTTCATGGTAGGCGTCAGCTCCCCGGTTTCAATTCCCCAAGGAGTGTCCAGCAATTCGAATCGCTTCAGTTGCTCCCACTTTCCAAAAAGTTGGTTGAATTCCTCCACCTCGCTGAGGTATTTCTCTTGCACCTGCTCATTGTGGATCATTTCAGCATCCGTGGTGTAGGCAATTTCCTTACGCTTGCAATACTCGCGTAAGCCATCAAAACTAGGCACAATCAAAGCCGCCGGATAATTGCGATCTGCACCCACGACGATCAACTGTTCGATGAGCGGTGATTCCTTAAATTTATTTTCCATCGCCTGAGGAGCAATGTACTTGCCTCCTGAGGTTTTGAACATCTCTTTCTTGCGGTCGGTGATTTTCAAATAGCGTCCCTCCAAGATGCCAATGTCCCCAGTGTGGAACCAACCGTTTTTAATCACCTCGGCAGTCATTTCGGGTTCCTTGTAGTAGCCTTGCATCACATTAGGCCCTTTGACTAGGATCTCTCCGTCTTCGGCAATTTTCACTTCCACATCCTTCACAATCTTGCCCACGTAGCCAATTTTAATTTCTTCACGCGTTCCAATGGAGGCAGTCACTACAGGAGAGGTCTCGGTCAATCCGTAACCCTCGCAAACTCGAATCCCGGCCGCCCAAAAAACGCGAGCCAAACGAGGTTGCAATGCGGAAGCACCGGAATTGATTTGCATAATATTGCCGCCCAGTGCCTCTCTCCATTTGGAGAAAATCAGTTTGTTGGCAATCTTCAATTGGAAGTCATACCATCCTCCCATATCGGCAGCAGGATCGTACTTGAGTCCGAGTTCCAAAGCCCAGAAAAACAATTTTTTCTTGACGCCAGTGAGTTCGTACCCTTTGGCAACAATCTTATCGTAGACTTTTTCCAACAAGCGTGGTACCGTATTGAAGAGATGCGGTTGCACTTCCTTCAAGTTGTCTCCAATGGTCTCCATATTTTCTGCATAGTAAATGGAATAACCCATGTACATAAAACAGAAGGATGCAGTACGCTCAAAAATGTGGCAAAGCGGAAGGAAACTCAACACCTTGGATGTCCCCAATGGTGGAGACATGATGTGGGATACAGAAATCAAATTGGAAAGTACATTGGCGTGCGTCAACATCACGCCCTTCGGTTTGCCTGTAGTGCCTGAGGTATAGATAATGGTGAATAAATCTTCTGGTTTAACATTGGCTTTTTGTGTAGCCAATCCTGCATGATCACCCGATTTTCCTTCTGCCTGCAACTCAGTCCAATGGGAAACGCCAGACAAACGGTCAAAGGAATAAATGGTACGATTCTTTCCAGCTTCAAGTGCTTTGTTGTAGATGGTTTGGTCCCCTGCAAAAATGATTTTTACATCTGCATGGTCAAAAATATACCCATAATCTGCTACCGTAATGGTAGGATACATGGGTACAGAAATCACCCCAATTTGCTGCAAAGCCAAATCAATGAAATTCCACTCGGGTCGATTCTCTGAGATGATGGCAACTTTTTCTCCAGGAAGGATTCCCTTAGCCAAAAAACCCAAACTCAACTCATCGATAATGCTTTGCGCCTCTTTCGAAGAGTAGGTTTTCCAAACGCCCTCTTCTTTTCGGCTAAAAGCAATATCCTTATTGTATTTTTCAATTTGATAGGGAATAAGGTCAAATAGACGGGTAAGTTCCATGTCTCAGGTCAGTTTGGGTGGATTGATTTTTAATATTAACAAATCATTAGCGATTCCACAAGAATAGGATTTCCACAGCTTTTTATTCACTATATATGTATTAAATTATTTAATTAAAAAAACATACAATTGTTATTAAGGCTGTGGATAGGTGGATAACAGAAGGTTAATTACTTAGTCACAAATCTTTGACGCTTATCCTTGTCATCTTCACAGTTTATCCACGAGGTATCCACTTAATAACTATTGAAAATCAATTAGTTAGTTAAAAATTAGGGTTGTTGTGGATGAACCAAGTAGTTTTTGTGGTGAAGAAGTGTGCTGTTGACAACTTGCGTTTGGTTCGTGGAAAAGTAAGCACTTATTCCCAGCCAAATTTCTAGAAGCTGATTTTCATTTTCTCTCGTGGATAAGTCCCTAGTTGTAAAAAGTATTGGGCTAGTTATCCACAGAAAATTTAAGGCTTATCCACTGATTTTTTTTCAAATTTCTGTAATCCAGAAGCAGGATTTGCTTGAATTATCAAGTCTTCAAGAGTCCAGCCCCCTCGGATGACCAGGTCTCTAGTTTGCTCTTCTCCTTCGTAATAGAAGACACGTTCCGATGCTTTTCGTTGGGTGTAATTGGATGGATCCCAAATTCCATTCCCGTTGCGATCCTCAATGACACGTAGACTGTAGGTACCTGGATCAAGAAGGCTAAATGAAAATTTGCCACCTTCTTTCAGGATTTGTTCGTAGGCAACCTCTTTTTTCCCATTGATCAACTGAAGCAGTAGTGGTCCAGATGTGCCTTCTATCGATCCACTTATGCCATCTGCTAGATTTTTACGGAGAAGCTTACGGTAATTTGCTTCCACCTTTTTCTCGTTGAATTCCCCTTCGATATCCCGAAAGGTAGAGTCTGCTGCAAATAGGGTTACCAAATCGGATTCTAGCGAATCTGGTAGAAACGTCTGGATCCGCAATACATCGCGTCTGCTGGAATCTGCAAAACTGAGCATTTCCTTTCGAATAGGAATAAACAAGCTGTCAGCTTTGATGCCCAAGGAATCCAATCGAATCTGCGCAATGGGCTTATTGAAAGTCAGCTCCATTTTCAGGTTTTGGTAGAAATTTTTGCCTGAATTTACTTCGAGGCTAAGTTTCTCTGGCTTACGTTCGGATACCGGGAACTTGGCCCAGATCAGTGAGTCCTTGCTAAACCCAACGGAATCTTGGACGCTGAGTCTTAGAGGGATGCTGTCTTGGATGGGATTCTTTGGGTAAAATCGAAGGCGTTTATCCCCTTGAACATAGAAGATATCCTTACCCAAACCGTTGATTTCTACTTTGCAATCTAGAGGGTTTCGATTGAGGACGACATCGAAGTTTTTTCCAAAATTACCTGTTCGGAGTATTTTGATCGGTGTTAAATCTGCCTTGGCTAGGTTAAAATAGGCCGAATCAGTTTTCTCCGGATTGAGGTAGAGCGTATCGGGTAAAAAGTCATAGTCCTCGCTTTTGAAATCTGCCTTTAAGTTTCCGTTGGTATCTTTCCAAGCGTAGGCCCGGTAAGCGCCAGCTTTGAGATTGCTTAGGTTAAACTGTCCCAAAGTATCCACTTGACCCAAGTAATAAGGAGGGGCTGTAAAAACGTCCGTACTATCGTCTAATGGATAGATGCCTACTAAGACATTTTTATAGTCTTCTTGGCCTTCGGAAAATGCAAATCGAAGTTTTCCGGACAGATTCAAACTGTCAATTTGATTGCCTGTAGAGAATACCAGTTTGAGTTTCTCTGCAGGGTTTCGCTCAGAAATGTCAACTACGGACTTCTGGAAGTCAAATACGTAGGTGGTGCTATCCTCCAATTCTTGCTTCAGCAGTACAGTAATCGTGTTTTTCAAGGCGATAAACTCCACTAGATCCTTGTTGATTTTGGGAGTGATGACAATTCCTTTTCCTGGATTGTCCAAACCGACATATTCGTCAAAGGTTAAGACGATTTCCTCTGGTTGAATGGCGGTGCTTTGATCTGCTGGTAGACTAGAAATTAGCTTTGGCGGATCTTCGTCCGTAGGCCCTCCCATAGGTGAACTCTGCTTGGCGCAAGATAGGCATACCAGGCAGGCGAGGATTAGGAGGAATATGGAATACAGTCGGGTCACTTCTTTTTAAAGATAAAAATGTTGCTTGAGTAATTACCCGGTACGCCAGCTTTCTTGTTGGAGCTGTAGCCCTGTAGAATGGCGTTAAAGTAACGGGAAATTAGTCCCGCCTTCGGGTTTTTATAGCCTTCAGAAAGTAGGCTCACGTAGTAGGAATCAAAAATCATGGGTTTGACCTGTACGAGTTCCAACCCAAATTCATCCTGTATAAAGGACATTGATTTTTTGGAGAAGTGGTACAGGTGTCTTGGTACGTCGTACCCCGCCCATGTACTGCCGTACTTTTTGGCATCTTCTGAGTGCGGATTAGGCACCGCGACCAAGATATAACCTTCTGATTTTAAATGTTTTACAATGTTTTTTAGCGTCTTTCGTAGGCTATGAATGTGTTCCAAGACATGGAATAGCGTTACTACATCATAGGACTCCTCTTCAGGGAGCTCGTTCAAGCTAGGAACGATTTGATTTGGAAGTTTACCAAGTGCTTGCCCCCTAGCCTTCTCACTCGGTTCTATTCCTCGAACAGCCCATTGCTGGCGACTGGCTTCTTGAAGGAATTCTCCTGTTCCACAACCGTAATCCAAAAGCGATCCTCCTTTGCTTAGTCCAAAGATTAAGTCCACTTTCTTGCGGATGCTGTAGTTTCTGATTTTCTGGTATACCCACTGGGTAAAATTCTGAACCTTATCCTCGTGCGAATAGTATTCTTTAAAGTCGTAGTAAGGCCCGATCTCTTCTTCCTTGGGACGAGGATTGGTAAAAAGCAATTCGCAATCCCCACATCGGCAGAGCGTAAACTCTTTTTGGCTTACCGCATAATCCTTGACCAGAGAATGGTTGAGGATGTTTCCGCTTTTGCAGAGGGGACATTTGATCAGGCGTTCAGACATTATCTTCCTAGGTAAACGGTCAAGATGGAAAGATCGGCAGGCGATACTCCGCTGATGCGCGAGGCCTGGCCTAGGGTTTCAGGTCGAATCTTGTGGAGCTTTTGTCTGCCCTCGTTGGATAGTGCAGTGATGCCCAAGTAATCGAAGGTCGGAGTAATTTTGAAATCCTCCATGTTTGCAAGTTTCTCCACCATGAGTTGTTCCTTCTC
>JAXISU010000029.1:0-10908 GCA_034680425.1 Cyclobacterium sp. | reverse complement strand
TACTTCTGCTACATACAGATCTCCATCCTTAATGGCCACTCCATTGGGCATCCGAAGGTCATTGGCAAGGATGTATTTGCTGTCAGCCTTGCCATCGCCATTTTCATCCACGAGGGCATAGACATTTTTTTCTTGTCGATTGCCTACGAACACAATCCCGCTTTCTGAAATGGCCATCGATCGTGCATTCGGGACATCGGCTGCCCATACCTCAATCTTAAATCCTTCTGGGAGTTGGAGTTTGGCCAACTCTACATCGCCTTTGGCTTCCGAAATTGAAATTTTTGAACCTACGGCGGCAGTGGATGTGGCTGACTTTTCTTCGCTGCAAGCGAATAGGCTTAGCAAAAGAACAGCAGCAAGAGTCGGTAACGAACGAAGGGGTCGAATCATGAGGTTGAATTTTGGGTAAATTTAATCGAATAGTTCTGAGAATGATTCAGATTAGAGTGGAGTATTGGTTATTTTTGCGGCATGTTATCCATTAGTAACCTCTCTTATTTTATTGGCGGCCGTGCGCTGTACGAGAATGCCAACTTACACATCAAGCCCAAAGATAAAATTGGCCTAGTAGGTCAAAATGGTACGGGTAAATCTACTTTGTTGAAAATCATTCACGGGGATTACCTACCAACTACGGGTGAGGTGCAGAAGGCCAAGGATTGTACCATTGGATTTTTGAATCAGGACTTGCTCTCCTACCAATCGGATGACTCGATCTTGGATGTGGCTTTGGCAGCATTTAAGGAAACTTTGGCGATCCAGGATGAAATCGACAAGGTACTCAAGTTGATGGAAACGGATTATTCAGAGGAGGTCATCAACCGACTAGCCCACCTGCAGGATCGATTTGAATCCAATGAGGGCTATACGATCAAGGCCAAAGCAGAAGAGGTATTGGAGGGGATTGGATTTCAAACCAACGACTTGCAAAAACCCTTGCGCCAGTTTTCCGGGGGATGGCGTATGCGCGTGATGCTCGCCAAATTACTTTTGGAAAAGCCATCACTGCTAATGCTCGATGAACCTACCAACCACCTGGATCTACCTTCCATCCAATGGGTGGAGAATTACCTAAAAAATTACGAAGGTGCAGTAGTGGTAGTTTCCCACGATCAGACCTTTCTCGATAATTGCATCAGTACCACGGTGGAAGTGGCCAACCAGACCTTAACTTCCTATTCCGGCAATTATTCTTTTTATAAGGAAGAGAAAAAGTTGCGAATGGAGTTGCAGCAGAATGCCTACGAAAATCAGCAGCAACAAATCAAGCAGACGGAGCGCTTTATTGAACGATTTCGTGCAAAAGCTACTAAATCCAACCAGGTCCAATCCCGAATTAAGGCTTTGGATCGTATGGATCGAGTGCATGAGGTGGTGAATGACGAAGCCTTCGTGAACTTTAAATTTAAATTTTCACAAAAATCAGGTCGAGATGTGGTGACTTTGGACCAGGTATCCAAGGCTTACGGAGATTTGACGATTTTGAAAAATACCACCGCACGCATTGAGCGTGGGGATAAAATTGCGCTGATAGGAGCCAACGGAAAAGGAAAATCCACCTTGCTTCGGATTATTGCTGGAACGGAGGCCATTGCAGGGAAGCGTGCGGAAGGACATAATGTGATCAAGGCCTTTTTTGCGCAGCACCAGTTGGAGGCACTTACGCTGGATAACGAGATCATTCAAGAAATGTCTCAGGCCGGAAGCGGAAAAACAGAAATGGAGCTACGTGGTGTGTTGGGATGTTTCCTTTTTTCCAACGAAGAGGTGTACAAAAAAATCAAGGTGCTATCAGGAGGGGAGAAGTCTCGAGTGGCTTTGGCCAAAACGCTGATTTCTGAAGCCAATTTCTTGTTGCTGGATGAACCGACCAACCACTTGGATTTTCAATCCGTAAATATTTTGATTCAGGCCTTGCAGCAGTACGAGGGCACCTTTATCACGGTTTCCCACGATAGACACTTCATCAAAGGGGTGGCCAACAAAATCTGGTACATCGAGCAACATGAAATCAAGGAATACCCAGGAACGTATGAGGAATATGAGTTTTGGCGAAGCCAGCAGGTAGCCCAGGTAGCTGCAGCACCCGTTCAAAAGCCGGTTAAGGCAGCGGTAATGACTCCGTCAAAAAGTAAAGAAGAAACCCAGCAAGCCAAAAAGGAATTAAAGAAACTGGAGGATCAGTTACAGCATATCGAAAAAGAAATCCACCACTTGGAAGTTCAAAAGCAGGATTTGGAAGCCAAATTGGCGGAGCCTTCCTTGTACTTGAATGAGGTGGAAGCTCAGAAAATACAGACAAGCTACCAGCAAATTGAGGCATCACTTGAAAAAGTAAATGCCACCTGGGAACAGTTGGTGGATCAAATCTCCTCCCTGCAACAGCAAGTGGCTCAGGTATAAGAATATGTCTATGAAAACGCAGGCACTGCTCTTACTTTTACTCGTCCTCTCATTTATGGGAAATGCACAGGTGCTTGAGGATAAGGTCTATGCAGACCATATCCTTTCTGTGCGGATGTTTCCAAATGGGGGAGATGTAGAAAGCCAGTTGAATGCGCCTGTGGTTTCTTTGTCTGATTCCAAATCCTTGGTGGTTTGGTTTGACGATGTTTCCTATGATCCGGAGTTGTATACGGCCAAACTGGTTCACTGCGACGCAGATTGGAAAAAATCCGGATTACGGGACACTGATTTTTCCTTGGCATTCAATGAATTCACCTTATCGGACTATGCCTATTCGGTCAATACGCGTATGCCTTACATTCGCTATTCCTTTACCCTTCCTCGGGTAAGTAAATCTGGGAATTACCTACTTAAGGTGTACAAAAATCGAGATGAAAATGCTCTCATCTTCGCCAAGCGGTTTATGGTTGTGGAGAGTTTGGCTGCAGTTGCAGCTCAAGTGGTACCACCAGCGCAGACCGAGGATCGTCGGAGCTTGCAGCAAATCAATGCCTCGGTCAACTATAGCAATCTGGAAGTGATTGATCCTCAAGCCCAAATCAAAGTGGTTATTCGTCAAAACCAGCGTTGGGATAATGCGAAAGTATTGAGTAAACCTACTTTTTTGAATCAAAATTCTAAACTTCTTCGGTATGAACCCTTTGAGGGGGAAAGTACCTTTCGCGCCGGAAACGAGTTTCGGTTTGTTGATCTACGTTTTATCCGAGCTACTGGAGTCAATGTGGCCTCGGTGAAGGTGGAAGAAACTCTGGTATCGGCAGAAGCACGGGTGGATTTACCTCGCCCAGGTGGAGCTTATGCCCAATATTTGGACCTTAATGGGTTCTATGTGGTGCAAACGAATGATCGACCAGGCGGTGATCCAGAAGTGGAAAGCGAATACGTGTATACCACATTTTACCTTAACGATGTGCCCGGAAAAAACATCAAGTTGATGGGAGCTCTCAGTCAATGGGGAAAGGCACCTGAAGCGACGATGGTGTACGATAGCAAAAAGCGTTTGTATGCTACTTCTCTTTTATTGAAGCAGGGGTGGTACGACTATCAGTTTGCTTATGCAAATACAGATGGATCCTTTGATTTTGAGTCTTTGGAAGGAAGTCACTTCCAAACCGAGAATGAATACGAGGTATTCGTGTATTACCGAGGTCTCGGTTCTCGCTACGATCAGTTGGTGGGCTACGTGTACTTGCAGCCGAATAAGCGAAGACTCTAATCTATTTTTATCCAAAAAATAACCCCCAAAAAGAATGAACTCTTTGGGGGTTTTTTGTGAATAATCGAAAGGATTAAAATTCTTCGGATGAGGCTTCAGATTCTTCTTCAGTTGGGGCTACATTTTGCCGAACACGATCGCCAGAGGCCTTATAGGGTACAAAACCTTCTCTTTTGAACTTGTAAGGTGTAGTTTTATTGTCAGCAGGATGCGTGGCCAAGTCCATCATTCCAAAACCCTTGTGGGTAAAGGCGCCCAATCCACATTTAAATACAAAATCCTGTACTTCAGGAGCGGCATAAAGTGTGAATGGAAGTGTGTATCCTCTTACTTCGTATTTTACATCTAGGTCGTAAACAGCGTAGATTCGAGCAAACTTCTTCTGTTGTTCTTTCAACTTGTTCACGTAAACCATGTCAGGTACCACCTGGAACTTGAAGAAAGATTCCATTTGTTCTGGGGTGTACCAACCTGATTTCTCCATACGTGTCAGCGTAGATTCATACAATAGATCAGAGAACTCGTCGCTGTCTGGGTTGATGAATCGCTTACCCGCCTCTTCATTGAAGGCTGGAGTGATCAGTACCAAAGGAGAGATGCAAACAAACTTGTTGGAAACTTCCAAAGTCGGCTCTGTCTCTAGTTCGGTATACTCAGGGGAAAGGATCAAGTTGCCCAACTCAATTTTTGGAGTAGCGAATACTTGCTCTAGCAAGTAATCAATGAATTCCTCGCTTTGAGAAGATAGGACAAGCGTAACTAAGCTAGAGTAGTAGTGAAGGCCACTGCGACTTACCTTGGTTTGCCCCTTCAATCCAGAGAAATTGAAGAAATTATAGTTGTAAAATTCCTCTTTTCCCCCTTTGACGATGAGTCCTTTAAGGAATTGAGCCAGAATGTACTGGTGGTGGAAAGGCAAAAATGAGCCTTTGTTTTTCAGGGAAAATATCAGACGTACTCTCACGGTGTTGAAAAATAAAATGAAACAATCCAATTCTTGGTTCTACCAAGCCTTGGTAATTAACTAGTTGCTGTAAAACTACACTAATTTTTTAGCAAAACTTAAACATTGAACCTAAAATGCATAATGTCACCATCTTGGACCACATATTCTTTGCCCTCGATTGAGATTTTGCCATTTTCTCTACAAACTGCCTCGCTTTTAAATTGTTTAAAATCTGCAAGACGAATTACTTCTGCTTTGATAAATCCTCGTTCGAAGTCGGTGTGAATCACCCCAGCTGCTTGAGGAGCTTTCCATCCTTTACGAATCGTCCATGCACGAACCTCTTGCACACCGGCGGTAAAGTAAGTGATCAGTTCGAGTAGGGTATAGGCACCATAAATCAGACGATTCAATCCACTTTCCTTAAGTCCATACTCACCGAGAAACATTGCCTTTTCTTCAGGGTCGTCAAATTCAGCGATTTGGGATTCGATGGCTGCACAAAGGACAATAACCTCTGCGTTTTCCTCCTTTACTTTTTCACGAAGTTTGGTTACAAAAGCATTTCCTGTGTGAATGCTTGCCTCGTCCACATTGGCCACATAGATCACTGGCTTGATGGTAAGGAGTTGAAGATCACGAACGGCTTCTAGATCTTCCTTGTCAACTTCAATGGCACGTGCATTTAGGCCGGAAGTCAATCCTTCTTTAAATTGAAGCAAAGTTTCCAATTCACGCTTGGCTTTGGCATCTCCGGATTTGGCCACTTTTTCGATACGCTGAATCTTTTTTTCAACGGATTCCAAATCCTTCAACTGCAATTCGGTATCGATTACCTCTTTGTCAAAAATAGGATCTACACCACCAGCGACGTGAACGATATTATTATCCTCAAAGCATCGGATGACGTGAATGATGGCGTCCACTTCACGAATGTTGGCCAAGAACTTATTTCCCAATCCTTCACCTTTGGAGGCTCCTTTTACAAGTCCTGCAATGTCTACAAACTCGATGATGGTAGGTACCACGCGCTGCGGATTGACCAAGGCTTCCAATTCCTGCAAGCGTGCATCTGGAACGGATACTACACCCACATTGGGTTCGATGGTACAAAAAGGAAAGTTTGCTGCTTCAGCTTTTGCGCTTGAGAGCGCATTAAACAAGGTAGATTTGCCCACATTTGGGAGACCTACTATGCCACATTGTAATGCCATTAATTCGTTGCTTTAATTTTAAATATTTTGTAGGACTTGTACCCACTGTAAAATTCCAAGACCGATACTCTGAAAATGGTGTAAACGGGTATGGCAAAGATCATCCCTAGGATTCCTGCGATTTTTGCACCGGCAAAGATAATAACAAATATTTCAAGGGGATGTGCTTTTACGGATTTGGAAAAAATAAGCGGTTGCAGCAGCACATTATCGGTAATCTGGACCACTGCAAATACAGAAATGATTTTAAAAAGGAAGAAGCTGTAGTCATTGTCTACCGAAAAATCACCTGTGGATACGCCGACGATAATGCCAAAAGCAGTTCCCAAAATCGGTCCTGCATAGGGGATCAGGTTGGCAATGGCTGCAAAAAGGGCAATGGTCAATGCATATTCAACACCTGCCAGGGTAAGTCCAGAGGCGGCGAGTAAGAAAATGGCCAATACTTGAAGCAAAAGCCCAAAAAGGTAGTTGGAAAGTAATTTTTCGACCTTGGTAAAGGTCGCTACTGATAACTCAAAATAGGCATTTGGAATGAGATTTAAGAGATTTCTTCGAAGCAAACCATTTTCCAAAAGAAGGAAAAAAGTGATGAATGCAATGGCCATGGTGCCAATAAACACACTACTTGTTACTGCAATTGCATCAGAAATGAATCCCCCGATGTCAAATTTCTTGAGGGCTTCTTGCACAGATAATCTGAGCTCCTCAAGGAGGATTCCCTTTTTATTTTCAATGAGTTGGTACTTCATCAAAAACCGCTCGAGTTTTTCTAGGGGAACTTCCAGTTGAAGGTAGATGCTATCCAAATCCAACTCGCTCAAAAGAATTACTTGCCGATTGATTAATGGGAAAAATAGGAGTCCCAATAAAAACACAATGGAAACAACTACCCCATAAGAGCCAAGAATGGCAATACCTCTTGGAATATGCTGCCCAATGATATGTACTTCATTGATTCTATTGGTCAAAGGGCGAAGCAGGGCAGCAAGAATCAAGGAAACCACCAAATACAATGAAATAGAAGAAAAATACCAACCAAATACGAGGAAGGTGATAAAGAAAAGAATGAGGTAGATGAAAAACCGCTGCATGGTCGTAAAAAGAAAAGGAGGCAGAAGCCTCCTCAAATATATTGGAATAAGAACGTTATCCCTAATGTACTTCTACTGGTTTATTCCCAACGTAAGTCATTATTTACTTCGTTCTCAGATTCTTCGTTCTCAAATTGCTCAAAATCGAAGTCAGGAAGCAAATCGTTTTTCACGTGATCTACTGCTTCATTCAATGCATTGACAAATTTGAAGAAATCCTCTTTGTATAAGAAGATTTTGTGTTTCTCATAACTGAAGGAATCGCCGTCTGTTCTTCGCTTACTCTCTGTAATGGTCAGGTAATAATCGTTTCCACGGGTTGACTTGATATCAAAAAAATAGGTTCTTTTTCCTGCCTTAACTTTTTTAGAGAAAATCTCATCTCTATCATATCCTCGGTGATCTTCCAATGTTGTAGGGGTTATTTGTTGGAACGGTTAAATTGTTGGGTCTAAGATAAAGTAAAAACAAGGTAGAATTCAAAACCAAGGCCTGCTTTTTTTCAAAAATCTGTAAAAAAAGGAGTACAAGTTGGAATAATTCCGATACAAACCTCATATGCTTAAACAGAAGGCGGGGGGAAAAGCCGGGTAAATTTGGGTTATAGTATTGGTTATGAATTAAATAGGAAGAACAAAGAAAGTGCAAATAGGATTGCATTCTAAACCTCAGGAAGGGTTGTTTCCCCAAGTAAGTAGCATAAAAAAAGGCTGTCTCTTTTCAGAAACAGCCTAATTCGGTTGTCATACTAATTATTCTCCGTGTAGGAAGGCTTTCTTAGTTAGTAGCGCTTCTTCGGTTTCACGGTGATCTGGATCATCGACGCAGCAGTCTACCGGACAAACAGCCGCACATTGCGGTTCTTCATGGAAGCCATTGCATTCGGTACACTTATCCGATACGATGTAATAAAATTCATCAGAAACAGGTGTTTGCTTAGCAGTAGCAACCACCACAGTGCCATCTTCAGTTGTTACTTCTTTCAAGTTGGTGCCTCCAGCCCAAGTCCATTCTACTCCACCTTCATAAATTGCCGTGTTTGGGCATTCAGGTTCGCATGCACCGCAATTGATGCATTCGTCTGTAATCATTATTGCCATAAGTAGTCAAATTAGAAATCAAAGTTACAATCTCCTTAACACCTTCGCAATAAAAAAGTTGTCACACTAATTAATTTAAATTTATTCCAACGAGCTTTCTTTTTGGATACCTTTGCATCATGCAATCCATTTTCCCGCTTTCTGATCGAATTTCGGCATTTATTCGCCTAGGAAACCGTCTATCCGAATTGGAAGGCGATGACAAACATTCACTTTTTCAGCAAGCTCAAAACCAGAATGCTTGGTTTACTCCGCAGTCTTTGGAGCAGTCCTTGAAGGGAATTCAAGTTCTCTTGGATGCAGAGGCTTTGGAAAAATGGGTATCCAACTATTCTTTTTCAGAAACGGATCAGCCACAACAAATTGGGCTAATGCTTGCTGGAAACATCCCGGCTGTAGGCTTTCATGATATTTTGGCGGTTTTAATTGCGGGCCATTCGGCATGCATCAAACTAAGTTCTCAGGATTCTGCATTGCCATTTTGGTTACTTACCCAATTGAAGTCGATTGAGCCTCGATTTTCAGACCGCATTCACCTCGAAGAACTCTTAAAAAACAAACAGGCCTACATTGCTACAGGAAGTGACAATTCTGCCCGGTACTTCGACTACTACTTTGGGAAATATCCACATCTGATTCGCTCCAATCGAACTTCGGTAGCCATTCTTCAAGGTGATGAGTCTACGGCTGATTTGCAGGCTTTGGGACACGATATTTTCGATTACTTTGGATTGGGATGTAGAAATGTATCCAAGATTTTTGTCAAAAATCAGGAGCAGTTGACACAACTTCTCGATGCGCTCCAATCCTTTGAATGGGTGGCCAATCACCACAAATACTTCAACAATTACGAATACAACAAGTCCATTTATTTGGTCAATGGGACTCCACACTTAGACAATGGCTTCCTTTTGCTCAAAGAATCGGCAGACTTGGTTTCTCCAATAGGAGTTCTTTTTTACGAGATCTACGAAGACGATCTTGAGTTGCAATCCAAACTTTCAGCCTTAGCAAGTCAGATCCAATGCGTGGTGGGGAGTTCTAGCCTGGGTATTCCTGGAATAATCCCCTTTGGCCAAACCCAGTGTCCAGCCCCATGGGACTATGCCGATGGGGTAGATACCCTTCAATTTTTAAGCGGGTTGGGAGTTTAGTTAAAATTCCAAGAGAATTCCTAGGTACTAACTTTAATTCAGGCAACCCTTAAAGCGGAATGTTCGTTACCTTTTTTGTTGCTTTTTCCTATATTCGCAGTCGGAAATTTGAACCATTTACTCCATAAACTATACAAAACGATGGCTTTTGATATCGAAATGATCAAAGAGGTGTATGCACAGATCCCTGGTCGCATTGCAGCGGCAAGAAAGGTGGTCGGCAAACCGCTTACATTGACTGAAAAAATTCTTTATGCCCACCTAACTGAAGGGGCTGCTAGTCAGGCTTTTAAGAGAGGAACTTCTTACGTTGATTTTCAACCCGATCGCGTTGCGATGCAAGATGCCACCGCGCAAATGGCGCTGTTGCAATTTATGCAGGCAGGTCGCTCTCAGGTTGCTGTTCCTTCTACGGTTCACTGCGATCACTTGATTCAAGCGGAGATTGGCGCAGATCAAGATTTGAGCAAAGCAAAAGATAAAAACAAAGAGGTCTATGATTTTTTGGCCTCCGTATCCAATAAATATGGCATCGGATTCTGGAAGCCAGGAGCAGGGATTATTCACCAAGTAGTGTTGGAAAACTATGCTTTCCCAGGTGGAATGATGATCGGTACGGATTCCCATACTCCCAATGCAGGTGGTCTAGGAATGATCGCGATTGGTGTGGGTGGTGCCGATGCCTGTGATGTGATGGCTGGATTGCCTTGGGAACTGAAGTTTCCAAAGTTGATTGGGGTGAAGTTGACTGGTAAAATGTCGGGCTGGACTTCCGCTAAAGACGTGATTTTGAAGGTTGCAGGTATCTTAACTGTAAAAGGTGGAACTGGAGCAATTGTTGAATATTTTGGAGAAGGAGCACGCTCCCTTTCCGCTACAGGTAAAGGAACCATTTGCAATATGGGTGCTGAGATTGGAGCAACTACCTCCATTTTTGGCTACGATGAAAAATCTGCTGCCTACCTTTCTGGCACGGGTCGTTCCGATATCGCTGCACTTGCAAACGGAATTGCTGAGCATTTGACTGGTGACTCTGAAGTGTATGCAAACCCAGAGCAGTACTTCGATCAGGTAATTGAAATCAACCTTTCTGAACTTGAGCCGCATGTAAATGGTCCATTCACTCCAGATTTGGCATGGCCGATCTCTAAATTCGCTGCTGCTGTCAGAGAAAACGGATGGCCAGCGAAGTTGGACGTGGGCTTGATCGGTTCTTGTACCAACTCTTCCTATGAAGATATTTCTAGAGCGGCTTCCTTGGCGCAGCAGGCAGTAGATAAAAAATTAGTTGCAAAGTCTGAGTATACCATCACCCCAGGTTCCGAGCAAGTTCGTTTCACTGTGGCTCGTGATGGATTTTTGGACACTTTTGACAAAATGGGTGGTGTGGTGCTTGCCAATGCTTGCGGACCTTGCATCGGTCAGTGGGCTAGACATGGTGCTGAAAAGCAAGAAAAGAACTCCATCATCACTTCATTTAACCGAAATTTTGCGAAGCGTGCGGATGGAAATCCAAATACACACGCATTCGTGGCTTCTCCAGAGATTGTAACGGCACTAGCCATTGCTGGTGATTTGACCTTTAACCCGCTTACGGATACGTTGACCAACTCAGAAGGTAACCAAGTTCGTTTGGAAGAGCCAAGAGGATTGGAATTGCCTACCAAAGGTTTTGCTGTAGAAGATGCAGGATACCAGGCTCCAGCAGAAGATGG
>JAXISU010000028.1:0-11092 GCA_034680425.1 Cyclobacterium sp. | reverse complement strand
TACGGGCTCTTTACTTAGAAATTTAGGAGATTGCTTCCCAGGATGATTCAATTGCACCCAAATGTGCGTGCCTTCTCTTTTTCCTGCAGTAGCCCAAAGTGGCAAGTTTGCATCCTGAATTCCTTGTTCAATGACCACATTGTGCGCTTCTCCCAAGGCAAATCGATCCACCATTACATTTCCTGTAATCAGTAGCCCTATCCCCCCTTCTGCCCAGCGAGCATACAATCGGTTAAACTTCTCATTGGAAGTGTATCCCCGGGTACCCATGTTTTCACTCATGGCGGATTTACCTAAGCGATTTTTTAATGTAGCTCCGCAAGGGAGTTGAAGTGTTTCGGTTAATATTGTAGACATGGTGAATTTGGACGGTATTTGTTCTGAAAGCACGAGTATACCCAATAAATAAAGAAGTAACAAAGCTGAAACTCCTTTAAATCCAATGAGATCTGCGTGTCGGCAGACAGGGTGCAAAATCGTAGTTGGGGCAACTCCCCCTTAACAAGGGGGCTAGGGGGATTATTTAGTTCTCGCAAATGCGCAGAGCCGCAAAGAAATTATGTTCCACCTCTCGCTTCTTGTCTGTCTTCCGCCGCGGCGGACTTGGCGATTTTGTGCGCCCTTTTATTTTTTTTTCTCGAAAAGACGGATAGCCGCAAAGGAATAGTTTCCAATTCTTTGCACCTTACCTACTTTGGAGCCTGCCCCGCAGAATTATGGGTCCGCCGCGGCGGATTTTTTTTCGCGCATAGACGTAGAGGCGCAAAGAAATTATGGTCCTATCGGTATGACTTCAGAAGTCCTTTGCGACTTGGCGTCTTTGCGCGACCTTTTATTTTTTTTCTCGCAGAGACGCATAGACCTGTCCGCCGCGGACAGGCGCAAAGGAAGACAAGGCTCTTAAAAACTTTCTGCATTGTGTAAATGCATTTTTTTGTACCAGATCGGGATAATTCCACCAAAATACAAGCGATGTCATCAGAAGAAAAGTGATTTTAAAATGGGTAGTGACTGGTGAAATTGTAGCGAGTTAAGTTTTCCAGAAAAAAACACCTAACAGGCTTTCAAAAACGAAAAGATTTAGCTGTACATTTAAATCAGCACAACTATCATTTATATGTCACAAAGTCGGAGAAAATTTTTAAGCATAGCTGCTCTTACATCAGGAGCAATGTCTCTATCAGGAAACCTATTTGCAGCGAATAGTTTGACGGAGGAAGAATATGATCTTCCCTCAAGTATAAGAGACTTGAAGCCCATGGTTGATGGGATTGTTCCAATATCCGTGGAGGAAAGAAAACAAAGAATTGCAAAGGCACAAGATTTAATGTCTAAGGAAAAAATCGATGCTATTTTTCTAGAAGGAACTGCTTCTTCATTTTATTTCACCAGCATGAGGTGGGGACAAAGTGAAAGACCTTTTGGGGTGGTTATTCCAGCCTCAGGTTCCATCGCATATGTATGTCCGAAATTTGAGGAAGACCGTGCTATGGAACTAATCAACCCTGTTTTTGGAGATGAGATACGTTGCTGGGAAGAACACGAAAGTCCTTATGCATTGATTGCGGGTATCGTAAAAGATAGGGGTGTCAAACACAAAAGGATTGGCATGGAAGAACGTGTTAGATTTTTTATCGCCGATGGCGTAAAAAAGGCTGCACCTGGCTTTGATATTGTAGATGCCACACCTATAACGGCAGGATGTAGGATGTATAAGAGTAAGGCTGAAATTGCATTGATGCAAAAGTCGAGCGATATCACCATAGAAGCCTACAAGGCCGCGTTTGCAACGCTCCGACCAAATATGCCACAGGCAGAGTTTAGTGCAAATATTTCTGCAGCTTTTAGAAAGCTTGGCTATAGTGGCGGTGCCATGGTTATCGTAGGAAAGTATTCTGCTATGCCACATGGCAGCATTGTTCCGCAGATCATCCGTGAAGGAGATGTGGTATTGGCTGATGGTGGAACAAGTTGTGAAGGGTATGCATCAGATATCTCCAGAACGATTGTTATGGGCAAACCAAGTCAACGTCAGATTGATGTTTGGAACCTCGAGAAAGAAGCACAGGATGCTGCATTCGCCGCAATAAAAATAGGTGCAACATGTGACTCTGTAGATGCTGCTGCAAGGGCAGTGATTGAATCGGCTGGGTTTAGTAAAAATTATAAACTACCAGGACTACCACATAGAACAGGACATGGAATCGGCTTAGAAGGCCATGAGTGGACAAATTTTGTAAAGGGGAACATGACCAAGATTGCGACTGGAATGTGTTTTAGCAATGAACCTACTATCGCCATTCCTGGAGAATTTGGAATTAGATTAGAAGATTGTTTGTACATAGGAGATGATGGTCCGCACTATTTCTCAAAACAAAGTATTTCTATTGAACAGCCCTTTGGCTAGGGACTATTCAAATAAAAAAGCATTTACAGGAAAATTTTCGTAAGTACTTAATAACCAATAGCCCTCCCCAGCGCTGCGGCGTACGTGACAGGCTTACCTAGAATCGGCGACCTAAAGATCATCCCGTAAGCACAGGGTGAACCAGTTTGTGCATAAAAATTGAGCACAAAAAAAGGAGTTACAAAGCTGTAACTCCTTTATTGTTTTTGAGCCCCTTGCCGGGATCGAACCAGCGACCTACTGATTACAAGTCAGTTGCTCTACCAGCTGAGCTAAAGAGGCCTACCTTTATGGTGGTGCAAATATAGAAGGATTGCCCTATTCGTCCAAAAGCACTTCCCATATTTTTTAAGATTCCAGCTATCTTTCAGATAGTGAGGACCTAAAAATTAAAATTCCTTCAGAATTGTTAGCTTTTTCTTCAGTTTATCGATCTCTTCTTCCGCTTTTTGGATTTTGACATCAAACTGTTCCCTTAACTTATCAGCTGTCTTGGAAGCAGCAAAGAAGTCGAGATTGTTTCTCCACAAAGTGATGCTATTCTCAAGGTCAGTAATTTGCTTTCGGATACCATGTTCCTTCTTGTTCAGCGTTTTTACTGAATTAGCATCTCCTTGAATACGATTCAAATTGAGTCTAAATAGGAAATCGTCCTTGTCCCCTCCTTTAGCACCTAACTTTTCTAAATAGGCATCGACTGCTTCTTTGAATTTTGCTTGGATTTCCTTGATGTTTTTTCGAGGAACAAAGCCAATGGCATTGAATTCGGAAACTAAACTACTCAGTTGCGCCTCATCCAATCCTTCGCCCTTCTTGGTTAATTCAATAAGCTGAGCAATGATCGCTTGCTTTTTAGCCAAGTTGGCATCAAACTCAGATGAAGATTCTTTGGAAGAGTTTCGTCTATTTTCAAAAAAGCCGTCACAAGCTTCTTTGAATCTTTTGTACAAAGCATCTCTATTTTTCTCAGGGGTTGGCCCTAGCTTTTTCCATTCCTGCTGCAACTTCACTAGTTGATTAGCAGTCGCTTGCCAATTGGTATTCTCCTTCAGCTCCTCTGCCTGAGCAATCAATTCTTCCGCCTTTTTCTGATTTGAAGCTCTCACTTCATCCAGTTCCTTGAAGAACAAATTCTTATTGTGGAAAAATTGCTTAAACAAGGACCAAAATGCCTTATTGATATCTTTTCCTGATTCTTTGGGAATTGCGCCAATTTTTTCCCAAGCCTTCTGAATCTCTAGAATTTCCTTGGTCTTGGTATTCCAATCTTTAATTCGATCAGCTTTGTATTCTCCAAAAGGTGTTAAAATAACAATCAACGCCTCTTTTTCAACTAAGTTCTTTTTAACTACCTCTTTTTGGCCATCGAAAAATTCCTTTCGTCGATCATAGATTACATCTGATGCAGCCTTGAATCGTTGCCAAATTTGCTCCTGCTCTTCTCTTGGCACTGGACCCAAATGCTTGAATTCCTCGTGAAGTTCATTGAGTTGTCTAATGGCTTCTTTTAAGTCGGGTACCTCTTTCAAGGCCTCGGCTTTCTCGCAAAGCTCCAATTTACCTTCTAAATTTTTCTTGCGATCAAGTTCCTTTAACTCGAAATAGATGCTTCTATTGTCATAGAAACGATCCATCAGCGCATTAAAACTTGCCCATAAATTTTTGCTTTGAGCTATTGGAACTGGTCCAATCGTTTTCCACGCTTCCTGTATAGCCTTTACAGCGGCCATGCTTAAGGTAGTCTCTTCACCATCCACCAATTCGCGAAGCTTATTGAGCAATTCGGTTTTGGCTAGTAAATTCTTTTCCTTTTGACGCTCGGCTTCTTTGCGTAATGAATTCAGCTGATTGCGGAAATTTGTATAAAGTGAGTTGAATTCACGATCCGATTCAGATCCTTTAAAAGCAAAATCATCTGAAGTTCCGCCTTCAGCCAAATAGTGCTTCAAAGCTTCTTCCCGCTCTTTATGTGTCAATTCGTCAAAGGCAGCTTTGATCTCATGGACTATCTTGTCCAACTTAATCGCTACCCCTTGGCTTACTTTTTCTTTCAACAAATCAAGGAGCTGTGGTTTGGACAACCCAGATAAATCGATTGCAACTTGTTCCTCCTCTTCGGATACATGCTCCTCTACTTCTAGAGGAGTTGCCTCTAGACTCGGGGAACTCTCTTCCAGAATAGGTGCTACTTCAGTAGGTACCACAGCTTCCACAGCAACCTGTGGTGCTTCTGGGACAGTAGTAGATCCATCTGTGTCTTCTGAAGCTGGAAGGGATTCTACAGCAACTTTTTTACCCCTGGTCCCCTTTTTAGGAGCCGTGGTTACCTTGTCCTCTTCGGACAGCTCTTTACTTTTCTTAGTCATAAAAAACGATACTAATCTTACGCAATAGATTCAAAGGTAGGCATTTTGCCTAATTTAATCGTGGGTCAATCGGATAATTTGATTGAATTTCAAACTCACCCCCCATTCCTTTCATAAGCTGTCTCCAAATTTGATCTGAAGAATTCTCAAAAACTTCGAAACTCGTGATGCCGGAATAGACAACCCAGGTTTCCTCAATTAATTCGGATTCAAGTTGACCTTCTCCCCATCCACTATATCCTATGAAAAACCGGACCTGAGTTTCATCCAATTGGTTTGATTTTAGGAGTTGAACCAAAACTGAAAAATCTCCACCCCACCAGACATCTTTACCTAAGGGTTTGCTTCCTGGTACTGTTTGAGGCCCGAAATAAATAAAATGAAGTGTATTTTGTTCAACAGGCCCACCTACAAAGACTTCACTTTCTAGAAAGTTTAATTCCTTGACTAGGTCGCCTAAATTCAAGATTGAGGGCTTGTTGATTACAAAACCAAAGCTACCTTGATCCTCATGCTCACAAAGAAGAATAACGGATCTCACAAAATTCTCATCGTTTAAAAAAGGGGCAGAAAGCAAAATGTTCCCCGCCAGAAGCTTTTGGTTCGGTTTCTGATCCATATAGAAAAGTAGTTTAAGTTTACTTAAATTTAATTTTTGAAATCACAATCCCAAGAAAAGATTCCGGAAAATTACGGATTACCCAATTTGCCCATGAACCTTGCAGCTATTAGAAAGGAATACAGTCTCAAATCCTTAGAAATCGATCAGGTATCCTCAGATCCCTTTTTGCAGTTTAGGTCTTGGCTTAAGGAGGCCATGCAAGCAGAAGTTTTAGAAGTTAATGCCATGTGCCTCTCTACACTAGGAAAAGATGGCTTTCCCAATTCCAGAATTGTATTGCTAAAAGAGTTGGACCATGGGTTTGTATTCTTTAGCAACTATGAGAGTTCAAAAGGAAAAGAATTGGAGGCCTATCCTAAAGCATCGCTCACCTTCTTTTGGGCAGAAATTGAACGACAAGTTCGTATAGTGGGGACAGTAAGTAGAATTAGCTCTGAAGAATCCGATGCTTACTTTTTATCAAGACCCTTTGGATCCCAATTGGGAGCATGGGCTTCACCACAAAGCCAAGTAATCGCTACTAGAGAAGTGATTGAGACTAACCAAATTGAATTAGAGAATAAATTTTCGGAGTCTACTATAGTGAGACCTCCGCACTGGGGTGGGTACCGCCTTGTTCCACATCGAATCGAATTTTGGCAAGGAAGACCCAGTCGCTTGCACGACCGCATCTGCTACGAAAAAGATCAGGCTACTACTTCTTGGAAAATCGCTCGACTAGCTCCCTGATTACTTCAGGTCAAAAAGGTCAGCAACCCCTATAAATCGCTCTACTGTAAACCCTTCGCCATACTTCACTTGGATCCGATGGCCAAATTCCCGAGCCCTAGATTCAATAAAAGGTAAAAATTCAGGGGAAGAGATAAAGCTTGCAGGTTCTTTACTTTTTGGGTCAAAAAATTGGGAACCGAAAGCAGCTATACTTTTTACTTTGGTGTCCCAGAATTCGGAAATATCTACAATAAAGTCAGGCTGTATGTAGTTATTCTGGATGTAATGGTAGACAAATTTAGGTCTCCAGGGTGCTTGTTTGACACCATCTTGATAGGTCTCAATCTTGGTCAAACCACTCATAAAGCAAGCGTTTGTTGCCAAAGAGGCCCCTTTACCATGATCTGGATGACGGTCACTAACCGCATTTGCAAGGACAATTTCAGGTTGATATTTTCGAATCACTTGCACCAATTTCAATTGGTGTTCCGCATCGTCTTTAAAAAATACATCCTGGAATCCCATATTCTCGCGAGCAGCAAGTCCTAAGATTTGAGCAGCTTTATCCGCTTCTTGCAAACGAAGTTCCGGCGTACCGCGTGTGCCCATTTCACCATGCGTCAGGTCTACAATGCCTACCTTATTTCCTTTTGCCACCTGCGCAGCAATGGTACCGGAACAACCCAATTCTGCATCGTCTGGATGCGCCGCTAGTACAAGGATATCTAATTTAAGCATCGCTGGAAATTTATTTTACCCGGAGACTTTGACCAATTCTCAAAATAGAACGGCTAGAGATTCCATTTAACCTAGTAATTGTGGAGACTGAAACTCCATACCTACGCGCAATGGAACCTAGGTTCTCCCCTCTTTTTACTCGATGGTAAGCTGCCGCACTTGCTTTGGCAATGTGGCCAAACAACGCTTTGTTGATCAACAGTTCCTGTTTAGACAATAAACTTTTGTCAAAGTCATAGACGACTTCCGGATCAAAAACCAATCCCTTGTAGCGCAATTCGTAATGCAAATGTGGTCCTGTGCTTCGCCCAGTTGATCCTCCTTTTCCTAGTAAATCTCCAGCAAGAACTTCGTCACCTACCTCCATGACATGTTTAGACAAGTGACCATACAAGGTTTCAAGGCCGTTTTTGTGTCGTACTACGTAGTAATACCCGTATCCGTAACGGTCATAGCCTTTCACCCGGATGATGCCGTCGAAAGCAGTATAAACGGCGTCACCTGTATTCAAATCCAAATCCACTCCCCCATGCATTCTGCCCCAGCGTGGACCAAAACGAGAATTGACAAGCACGTCCGTTAAAGGTAATTTCCAATATTGACCCAGCTGCTCATCGTAAAGTTTGACAACGAGGCTATCCTTAAACTCCTTGATATCAAAATTGTAAATGTTTACTTTTTTGGTATCCCAATTGGAAAAGTACTCAAAGGCAGTGATCCAAATACTATCCACTTGAACTTGCTCCGCCACCTCAATAACCTCATTCGTTGGAGCCCAATCCATCGTGAAGGGATCTTCACTAATAATGGACTTAATTCGAGCCAAATCGACGGTGTTTTGAAAAAGTAGGGAATCGGTTTGGGTGGAAAGTGTGCGCAAATAGGTCACTTCATCAAAATCCCTCAATTCGATATTTCTTCGCTCTTGGGAAGAACCTGAACCGGCGGGGTTTTTCTTGATAATCTTAGGGAACCCCTGCGTAAACTCCTTAAAATCAAAATTTTTCTTGTCAGCTGGGGAGGTAGCTGGAGTTTGATTTTTATTAAAAATTTTAGGCAATACTTGAGCCTGAGCCTCAACAAGGCTTAAGTTCAAATAGATACTTAAAATTCCAAGAAGAATTAAACTCCTCATGTAGTGTATTCCTAGTTTTCTAGGGCAGCAAGGAAGCGTTCGGCATCCAAAGCCGCCATACAACCTGTTCCTGCAGCAGTCACAGCTTGTCGGTAAACATGATCCTGGGCATCGCCACAGGCAAAAACACCTTCGACATTCGTTTTCGAAGTTCCTGGAATAGTTTTAATGTATCCCGCCTCATCCATCGTAATGAATTCTTTGAAAATTCCTGTATTAGGTTGGTGACCTATAGCAACAAAGAAGCCAGAAATTGAAATCTCAGAAATTTTTTCGGTTTTTGTATTTAAAATACGCATCCCAGTCACTTCCTCCGCTCCCAGAATCTCCTGAGTCTCAGTGTTCCAAAGGATTTCAATCTTTGGATTATTTTTTACCCGATTTTGCATGATTTGAGACGCTCTCATTTCATCACGACGAATAATCATGTAGACTTTCGAACAAATATTTGCCAAATACGAAGCTTCCTCACAGGCTGTATCTCCAGCACCTACGATTGCTACTTCTTGCCCTCTGAAAAAGAAACCATCACATACAGCGCAAGCGGAAACTCCTCTACCATTCAGGCGAGTTTCGCTTTCCAATCCTAGCCATTTGGCAGAAGCACCTGTACTGATAATCACGGTATCGGCAAGGATGGTTTTTTGACCATCTACGACTACCGTATGCGGACGAGCGCTAAAGTCAACTTTAGTAACCAAGCCGTAACGAACTTGAGTACCAAATCGCTCCGCCTGCTTTCTAAAGTCCTCCATCATCTCAGGCCCCATGATACCATCTGGATAACCAGGATAATTCTCCACATCTGTAGTGATAGTCAACTGTCCTCCTGGTTGCCCTCCAGTATACAATACAGGAGACATTCCAGCCCGAGCTGCATAAATGGCGGCTGTATAGCCCGCAGGTCCAGATCCAATGATCAATACTTTTACGTGTTCGTTATCTTGACTCATACCGTGTTTCGTTTCTCTTTTCTACTAGTCTAATCGTTTATTACAACTTCTGAACCTGACAAAGCTAAAAGTTGATTTGTTTCAAGTTATAAAATCAAAAAGGGGGCCAAAGCCCCCTTTCTATTTTTTATCCCAAATAAGGTTTGAGGGTTTTGCTACGGGAGGTATGCCTCAATCTACGAATTGCTTTTTCTTTAATCTGCCTAACTCGCTCTCGAGTCAAATTGAACTTCTCTCCAATTTCTTCCAAGGTCATTGCATGCTCACCATTCAATCCAAAATAGAGGGTAATTACATCCGCTTCTCTTGAAGTCAAGGTAGAAAGTGCACGCTGCACTTCTTTCCGTAAAGAGTCATTCATTAAGCCATCATCCGGCTTCTCGTCTCCATCATTTTCCAATACATCGAGAAGACTATTCTCTTCACCTTGTACAAATGGAGCATCCATGGACACGTGTCTACCAGAAATCTTCATGGTATCTACTACCTCAGAAGCAGACACTTCTAGAACTTCTGCCAATTCCTCAGGAGAAGGCTCGCGTTCAAATTTCTGCTCCAATTCACTAAAGGTCTTCGAGATTTTGTTCAAGGAGCCTACTCGGTTCAACGGAAGACGAACAATTCGGGATTGCTCTGCTAATGCTTGTAGAATGGATTGACGAATCCACCACACCGCATAAGAAATAAACTTAAATCCACGCGTCTCATCAAAACGTTGCGCAGCTTTGATCAAACCTAGGTTTCCTTCATTGATCAAATCACCTAAAGAAAGGCCTTGGTTTTGGTATTGCTTGGCTACAGAAACCACAAAACGAAGGTTGGCTTTTGTCAATTTCTCCAAAGCAAGCTGATCGCCTTCTCGGATCCTTTTTGCCAATACAACCTCCTCATCTGCTGTCAACAGATCTACTTTTCCGATCTCTTGAAGATATTTATCAAGTGATTGTGATTCTCTGTTAGTAATCTGCTTGCTAATCTTTAGCTGCCTCATTCCGGGTGAATTAATTGAAAAGGGGTGATAATTCGTTTAATTAGTCAAAAACCCAACCTAGATTAGGCGTTTGTCGCTGGTTTCTCCGGTCTTGGAAGCAACGCTTTTCTGGACAATTTGAATTTACCTGTTTTCTTATCTACGTCAATTAACTTGACAGTAATTTCCTCTCCAGGTTCCAAAACTCCATCCATGCTTTCCAAGCGATCCCACTTGATCTCGGATATATGGAGTAAACCATCTTTTCCTGGCATAAATTCCACAAAGGCTCCAAAAGCTTGAATATTTTTTACTTTTCCGGTATAAACCTCTCCAATTTCAGGTTGAGCGACGATCGCTTTCACGCGACGAATCGCTGCTTCCATGTTGTCTTGGTTCGCAGAATAGATGTTAATCTTTCCTTGATTATCAATTTCCTCAATAACAACTGTGGTAGAAGTATCTTTCTGAATCTCTTGAATCACTTTTCCTCCAGGTCCAATCACTGCTCCGATCAATTCCTTAGGAATCCACATCATGAAAGAACGTGGGGTATGTGGCTTAAGATCTGTCTTGGAAGCTGCCAAAGTTTTGGAAATTTCTTTCAAAATATGAAGTCTACCATCTTTTGCTTGGTAAAGTGCTTCTTTCAATACAGAATAATCCAAACCTTCAACCTTCAAATCCATCTGACAGGCAGTGATCCCTTTTGCGGTACCGGTTACCTTAAAGTCCATATCTCCTAAATGATCTTCATCACCCAAGATGTCGGAAAGAATGGCATACTTACCTGTCTTGGCATCGGAGATCATACCCATGGCAATACCAGTCACTGGAGCCTTAATTTGAACACCTGCGTCCATCAATGCCAAAGATCCAGCACATACAGTAGCCATAGAAGAAGATCCATTGGATTCCAAAATATCAGAAACGATACGGATCGTGTATGGATTTTCGGTATCTGGAGGAAGTACTTTTTTCAAAGCACGCATGGCAAGGTTGCCATGTCCTACCTCTCTTCTACCTACACCTCTATTTGGCTTTACTTCACCAGTAGAAAATCCTGGGAAGTTGTAGTGCAAGTAAAACTTATTGTATCCAGAGATTACAGCTCCATCAATCATCTGCTCATCCATCTTGGTACCCAAGGTACAAGTAGTGACAGATTGAGTTTCCCCCCGGGTAAATAC
>JAXISU010000027.1:0-11111 GCA_034680425.1 Cyclobacterium sp. | reverse complement strand
GGGAAACGGTTACGGATGCGGTCATTCAAACCATTAGCCGTGAGCGGGAAGGGGTGGTGTTTCTCTTGTGGGGCGCTTATGCGCAGAAAAAGGAAGAGCTGATTGATTCTACGAAGCATTACATCTTGGAGGCTCCACATCCTAGTCCCCTTGCGGCCCATCGTGGATTTTGGGGATGTAAGCATTTTTCCAAGGCCAATGACTACCTGGAATCCACCGGTCAAACCCCAATTTCCTGGTAAAAAAATAGGCCCTGCATTGCAGGGCCTTAAGTTTAGGAGATTCCTTTGAAGAACCTATTCCAGCGTATTTTGGAGAACATGGATTCAAACTTGTCTAGGGATAGCCACAAGAACCAAGCTTTGCCCACCACGTGGTCTTCGGGTACAAAGCCCCAGTAGCGCGAATCCAAGGAATCATGTCGATTGTCTCCCATCATAAAGTAATAATTCTGTTTGAAGGTATAGCGATCCACCTTTTTTCCATCGATGAATAAAGCGCCATCTTTCACTTCTACCTTTTCATGCCCCTCGTATTTTTCAATGGTGAATGCATACTTCATCACATTGTCTGGAGTCATATCCAAGGTTTGATCTTCACCAGGTACTAGTAGTGGACCATAGTTGTCTCTATTCCATGTCAAGTTGGAGCCATTAGGAAAAATTCCTGATTCCGCTTGCCCCTTGGGTTGAAGGGATTTGGTCACTGAAGTGATTACCGGAGAAGCTTTTAGCTTTTCGATATTCGCATCCGTAGTCCAAATTAGGTAGCGAGTTCCGTCTGGAGCAGCATAAAAGCTCTCTTGGTTGATTCCGAAATCCTTCAGAAAATCTACTGTCAAACTTCTATTGGTCGTAATTTCATAAGAATACTGCATCTCCTCTGGTTTTGGGGATGCTTGTTGGTTGACAAAAAGCTCACCCTCTCGAACCTCAATTTGATCTCCAGGAATTGCAACAGCTCGTTTGATGTAATTCGTTTTGAGGTCGTTCGGGAAATTGAATTCCACAGGATAATTGAAGACTACTACATCATTGCGTTGCACGGAGGTAAATCCTGGCAATCGGTAGTAGGGTAATTGAATTAAGTCGGAATAAGAGGAGATGTCAGTACCCCAAATTTTCTGATGCGTAAGTGGAACCTGCAAAGGTGTTTTTGGAATTCTGGTTCCGTAATGCATTTTACTTACAAATAGGAAGTCCCCTACAAGCAGGGTTTTTTCCATGGATGCGGTAGGAATAGTAAAGGGCTCAAGTAGGATCCATCGGATTAGGGAGGCCGCTACTACTGCAAATAGCAACGCATCGATCCACTCACGAAAGGCTGATTTTTTTGGTTTAGTCTTGCTCATTAGGTAGCTATTGTCTTAAAAAGAAAGGTAATCGTCCATCGAAAGTACTCCTTTTTTCCCCAAAATCCATTCGGCTACTTGGATAGCCCCAAGGGCAAATCCATGCCTGCTATGCGCAGTGTGAGTGATTTCTAGGTCATCAATCACAGAGGTATAGCGAATATGATGGGTGCCGGGTGCAGGATCGATTCGTTTGGAAGTAATTGGTAATGAATCTGGGCTGTTAGGGGTTTCTCCCTCCAAGTTCCAGGATTTAAGTTTGGAGTAATGCTTAAGTATTCCTTCGGCTAGAGTGATTGCTGTACCAGAAGGAGCGTCTTTTTTTGCGGTGTGGTGAATTTCTTCTACGGATACTTGGTAGCCATTTGTTTCATTCATCAATTGGGCAAGCAGCTCATTGACTTTGAAAAATACATTCACGCCGATGCTGAAATTGGAGGCATAAAAGAAGGTGCCTTGGTGTTGTTGGGTCAGGGCTTCGATTTCTGGCAGGCGAGCTAGCCATCCGGTAGTGCCTGATAGAACTGGAATTCCTTGGGTAATCGCCCATCGAATGTTGTCCAATGCTGCCTCGGGTTGGCTAAATTCGATTGCGACATCGATAGTTTTCGGATCTAGCGCATCGCGCAAATCTTGATTTTCAAGGTCGATCTTGGCCACAATCTGATGTCCCCTTTCGGTCGCTAATTCTCCAATTAGCTTACCCATTTTGCCATAACCAAGTAGTGCAATATTCATTACTTAAATCGAAGTGTAAGTGAAACTCCCATGGAGTTGGATGCAGAAACTGTGCCAAGATGAGGAGCTACTTGCAAGGCCAAATCCTCAGAAATGTCAAATCCAGACAGGTGTGCGTCCACATTGGCATCCACCAAGTTGAGCGCGTAGATTCCTAACAATAGGAGTAAAGTTAGGTCTCTATTTTGTCTCCAATAATCCACATTCCGCACTAAAGCAGCGCGGTTTAGGGAAGGGAATTGGTTTGGTTCTTTTTTGTCCAAGGCGAAAAGTGCGTCACGAAAGCTTTCGTATCTCCGGTGATTGTAATTGACAAAGTAGAGATCGGTAATAATCCCAGCATAAAGGATGGGTACTTTCCAACTTTTGCCATTGTAAACTTGACCAGCACCTGGTAATACAGCCGAGAGTAAAGTAGCCTTTTTGGGATCTTTGGGTAGAATTGAGAGTTTTTCATCCTCCTTTTTCACCCGCTCTTTTTGAGCTTTTCCTAGGGAATCTGTTTGTCCTAGTACGGTACCAGTCGCTATTCCTAACCAGCAAACTGCCAGCAACATGCTCCAAAGGAGAGCTTTGGTTGAGGAAGTAGGGAAGGAAAAAGCAATCACAATTAAATGATTTCTAAGATTTCAAGGATGCGGTTGAGATCGGAGGCAGAGGAGAAGGGGATTTTAATTTCACCTTTGTTTTTTTGGTCTGCCTTCAAGGCTACTTTGGTTCCAAAATGGCTCGCAAGTCGCTGTTGAATTTTTGTCAATTCGTATTTCCGAACAGGGTTTAAGCCTGAACTGCCAGTTTGCTTTTCAGGCTTTCCTTCATTGAGTGCTTTGACCAAAGCTTCAACCTGTCGAACACTCAATTCCTCAGCTACAATTTTTTTGAAAAGGGCAAGTTGCTTATCCACATCTTCAATATTGATTAAGGCTCGGGCATGGCCCATGGACAATTGCTGGTCACGGATAGCGGCCTGAATGCTTGGGGGAAGCTTCAGTAAGCGCAGGTAATTGTTGACGGTAGTTCTATTCTTTCCAACCCGATCTCCCAATTCCTCTTGTTTGAGGTTACACTCCACAAGAAGTCTTTGGTAGGATTGTGCAATTTCAAGTGCGTTGAGATTTTCTCGTTGAATATTCTCAATCAATGCCATTTCCAACATTTGTTGGTCATTGGCGGTGCGAACATAGGCCGGGATTCGGGTGAGTCCTGCTAGTTTGGAGGCTTGAAATCTTCGTTCCCCGGAAATTAGTTGGTACTCGTTCGGAGCTAACTTTCGTACCGTAATCGGCTGAATGATGCCTTGCACCTTGATCGAGTCCGATAGGTCTTTAAGGGCTTCTTTATCAAAGTGTACCCTAGGTTGAAAGGGATTTACTTGAATTTCAGTCAGTGAGATTTCGAAAATCCCTGCTTTTTGACCTTCAGGCAATATTTCTTGCCCCTTGCCTTTGGCAGGGCTATCTTCCAAAAGGGCACCTAAGCCTCTTCCTAAAGCATTTTTCTTGGGTGATTTTGAATCAGACATGATCAATTCGTTGCTTTTTGAAGTCCATTTCGTTGGACGATTTCTCCTGCCAAATTCAAGTAGGCTATAGCTCCTTTTCCATCTGCATCAAATGAAATCACAGGAAGTCCAAAGCTTGGTGACTCTGAGAGACGAACATTTCGTGGGATGATGGTATCGAATACCATGCTTTTAAAGTGTACTCGAACCTCTTCTACTACCTGATTGGACAGGCGAAGGCGGACGTCATACATGGTCAATAAAATCCCTTCAATCCCAAGATCTGGGTTTAGTCGGGTTTGAATGATTTTGATGGTGTTTAATAGTTTTCCCAATCCTTCCAATGCAAAATATTCACATTGAACAGGGATAATCACCGAATTGGCAGCAGTAAGTGCATTGATGGTAATCAAACCCAAAGAAGGGGAGCAATCGATGATAATGAAGTCGTATTGGTCTTTTACAGAGGCAATCACTTCCTTCATTTTCTCTTCCCGATTGTCCATGTTGATCATTTCTACTTCAGCACCTACCAGGTCAATGTGGGAAGGCACCAGGAATAAATGCTCCAAACTTGTGTTAACGATGATAGTCTCAATCCCAATTCCATCCACCATACATTCGTAAATGCTGGCTTCTACAGATTTTGGATCATGACCAAGACCAGAAGTTGTATTGGCTTGTGGGTCAGCATCGATCACAAGTGTTTTGAATTCCAAAACGGCGAGACTAGCAGCCAAATTCATTGCTGTGGTAGTTTTTCCAACTCCACCTTTTTGGTTCGCAACGGCAATAATTTTTCCCATGGTGTGTATGACCAGTATTTAGAAGTCAATATTAAGCAAATTCAGGTCCATTTTTGGTAGGAATACTCTTTTTTTGGAAAGGACTTTTGTTAAATAATTATAACCGATCCTAAGGGCTCCTCCCAACTTGTTTTAATGCATCCTGAACCAATGAATAAAAAAAATGGAGCTAGTTACAGCTCCATTTTTCTTACTTTTTCTTTTTAGACTCTGCCACTTTCATGGCATCCTCTAGGCGTTGTTGAAATTTTGATTTCTTTTTATCTACGTTTTTCAACTTATTTTCTTCCACCTTTTCACGGATTTTTGCATCATCCACAAAGAGTTTGATCAAGGCCTGCTGTCCAAATGTAAAGATGTTGGATACAAAATAGTAGAAGCTAAGCCCTGCAGGGTAGGAGTTTAAGACAAACATGAACATCACTGGCATGATGTAACCTAGATTCTTCATCGGTCCAGTAGCTGTAGTCAACTGGTTGTTGAAGTGCGCATAGAGCACCTGCGATATAGTCATCAACAAGGTGAACAAACTCACGTGTGCTCCATAAAAAGGAATGGTGAACGGGAGTTTGATGAATTCATCGTAAGTGGAAAGATCCTCTGCCCACCAGAATGATTCTTGTCTTAGCTCGATTGCATTCGGGAAGAAGAAGAACATGGCAAACAAGAAAGGCATCTGCAATACCAAGGGTAGGCAACCTGAAAGGGGGCTTACTCCAAGCTGGGAGAAGAGCTTCATTTGCTCTTGCTGCATCTTGGTTGGATCATCTCCGTATTTTTCCTTCAATTCATCAATCTCTGGCTTAATCACCCGCATCTTGGCCATGCCGATATAGGACTTGTATGTCAAAGGCGATAAGGCAAGTTTGATGAGCAAAACGATTAGGATGATAATAATCCCGTAGCTATTAAAATACTTTTCTAAGAATTCGAAAAGATGGACTACAATGTATTTGTTTACCCAGCTTACAAAAAAGTAGCCCATGTCCACATTTTCTTCAAAGCCTGGTGTAATCCCTTTCAGCGTTTTGTATTGATCTGGGCCGAAATAATAGGTCAGGTTTGCCTGTCCTTTTAAAATTGGCAAGGAAAGATTAGCGCTCATTGACCGAACTAAAGAAGAGTCGGCGGGAGTGCTTTGGCTCAAGTTTACCTCTTGAAAAACTGAATCTGCAATAATTCCTGCGGTAAAGAAGCGTTGGGAGAATCCGATCCATTTGACTGGTTCAGCCACTTTGGCTTCTTCTGGATCGTCACTAAGTCCAAGGTTTTCATACGTTCCATCCGCTAGGTAATAATTTACCTGAGTTTTTCTTCTGGATTCTGCTAGGTCTTTTTCCTGGGATTTGATTTTATCTTTCCAGTCAATTTTGAGCGCTTTTGCAGTTACAATTCCTTGAAGTCCTTGAATTTCAAAGCTCTTTTCCAAGGTGTAAGCTCCTTCTTTCAAGGTGTATTTTTGAATCAACTGCCCAGATGGTCCACTTGCAGTAAAGGTTACTGTTTGTTGCTTAACCCCTTCTACCTCTTCAGTACTTACAGTGTGTGCAAAGTACAGTTCATTCAAATTGATAGGACCCAATCGTGTGTCCAGGCTGTAGTTGAGGCTGGTCTGCGCACTGTCCAAAAGGAATAAGGGTTCTTTTTTCCAGCTGACATATTTTTTGAGCAGTACCTCTTGAATGCCTCCTCCTTTGTTGGAGAGGGTAATTTTTATTCCCTCATTTTCAAGGATGACTTCTTTTTCTTCCCCAATAGTCCAAGCGGCGAGTTCGCCAAATTTTGCTTGGCGCTCTAGATTCAATACGCTGTCAGGAAGTGTAGCTGATGCGGAGGTAGTCAGGGCAGCTTTAGGCGCTTCCGCGCTAGCTTCTGTTGAAGCCGGGCTAGTCTCTGCAGGAGGGGTTTCTGGGCTATTCGCAAAAAATAGCGAGTAGGTAAGAATGACCGCTGCAAAAAGGATCAAACCTGTTGCTTGATTTTTATCCATGGTAGTTAGCTAGGACTGGAGCTAGGATCCAGTTATTTATTATTTTTTTTATCGAGTGCTGCTTGAATGAAATCCACAAACAAAGGTTGAGGTTTCAAGACGGTACTCTTGTATTCGGGATGAAATTGTACCCCTACAAACCAAGGGTGATTTTTTAGTTCAACGATTTCAACCAAGCCCGTTTCTGGGTTTTTTCCGGAAGCAATCATCCCTTTTGCTTCAAGTTGTTCGAGGTAGGCATTGTTGAATTCATAACGATGCCTGTGACGCTCTTGGATTTTAGTTTTCCCATAGGCCAAGGCCGCCTTGCTTCCTTTTTTAAGATCACAAGCATACGAACCTAGGCGCATAGTTCCACCCATTTGGTCAATTTTCTTTTGTTCCTCCATGAGGGCAATGACTGGATGTGGGGTAGCAGCATCCATTTCAGTAGAGTTGGCGTGCTCTAGACCTATTACATTTCTCGCAAACTCAATCACAGCTACCTGCATGCCAAGGCAAATGCCAAAGAAAGGAATCCTGTTTTCACGGGCATACTTGACTGTAGCTACTTTGCCTTCAAATCCTCGCTCGCCAAATCCAGGTGCCACTAGTATTCCATCTAGTGATTTCAATTTTGAGCTGTAGTTATCGTTGTTGATTTCTTCAGAGGAGAGTAAAACTAATTTGACCTTGCATTCCGCTTCTGCTCCCGCGTGGGTGAAGGATTCAATGATGGATTTATAGGCATCTGGAAGTGACACATATTTTCCAATCAAGCCGATGGTTACTTCGGAGGTTGGGTTCTTTAATCTGCCTAGGAAGCCTTTCCAATCTTTAAGATCTAGCTTGGATTTGGGCTTCAGATTGAGTTTGGTAAGTACACGCTCATCCAGTTTCTCCTTTTTCATCAGTAGGGGAACATCGTAGATGGATTCGGCATCCATGGCTTCGATGACGCTATCGAGCTGCACATTGCAGAAGAGTGCCAACTTGCGTTTCACATCCTGAGGGAGCGGATGTTCGGTACGGCAAACCAAAATATCTGGTTGGATACCGGCTTCCAAAAGTTGCTTTACAGAGTGTTGGGTAGGCTTTGTTTTAAGTTCTTTCGCAGCATTCAAGTAAGGAATCAAGGTCAGGTGAACAACTAGAAAATTTCCTGGCCCCAAGTCCCAACGGGCTTGACGGACGGCTTCAATAAATGGGAGTGATTCAATGTCTCCAACACAACCACCGATTTCGGTGATGACTACATCGTATTTCCCGTCCTGTCCAAGCTTGTAAAAGTTGCTTTTGATTTCGTCCGTGATATGGGGGATCACTTGAACAGTTTTTCCAAGAAATTCGCCCTTACGCTCCTTGGTGATCACATTGTTGTAAATCCTTCCCGTAGTAATGTTGTTGCTTTGGGAAGTTTCTACATTTAAAAAACGTTCGTAGTGACCTAAATCCAAGTCAGTTTCTGCCCCGTCTTCCGTCACGTAGCACTCTCCATGCTCGTAGGGATTCAAGGTTCCTGGATCGATATTCAGGTAGGGATCAAATTTCTGAATGGTAACACTTAATCCTCTGGATTGAAGCAGTTTGCCAAGCGATGCGGCAATGATGCCTTTTCCTAAGGAAGAAGTTACTCCTCCGGTGATAAAAATGTATTTCGTTTTTGAAGCCATAAGAAGTAGTGGAGGGGTTGAAATAAGTTGAATTCTTATGGGGTATAAAGGTAGAAAATTTTCGTGAATCACCCTTAAAAAGGGCTTTGGAATTTTTGAGGAAAAAATTCAAGGTAAGGAAAGAGCAAATCAAACTTTTGAATCAAAAAATAATTGGGATCGGTAGTATCCTTATTCTTACGGATAAATAATAAAAATCTTTGTATTTTTTTTATCCTCGTCTTGTATTAAATATAGACTCTATTTCAATTTAATTTTTCCAAAAACCAATTGACTAGATTTTTAGTTAAGTAAGAATTTTATCTGGCGAAAAATATGGAGTTTTTATCTGTTGATTATTGTATTTTTCTATAAAACTGGCACAATAAATTTTTTAATTATATCACTTTAATTAGTTGTTGTTCGGGTGCTATTCATTTCATTGCATTTTAGTTAGAATATAGCTGTTAATTCAAGCTTTGGGCGTTCGCTCTCAATCAAAAACTTCATTTTGTCAATCCTTCAATCACCTAGTTGTTTAAAAATAGAATTTAGGTGAATCCTAACCTTATTTATGGTTTTGTAGTTAAATCCATAATAAAAACACGATTTTCAGTTATGAAAAACGGTTGTTTAAATTGGTTTTAATCTGCTATTTCTATTTTTGAATTCATATACCTTATTTATTATTAAAAAATCTGTTTTTATTTTTGGAGGTAACTATTTTCCATTCTATATTGCGAACCATTTTTAAACTATAAAACAAACAAAAAACATGAGAGAACTGATTAAAGAGTCCATCGTAGATTTAAAGAAATCTGATGGGTTTGTGTATGTAACTGCTGATGGCAAGAAAATTGACCTTCACGAAGCTGCATCCAGAGGTATTGCCGTGACTCCAGTAAATCCTAAGGATGGAGTAATTAAAAAATTAGAAGCTGCTGGTTTGTTTCTTACAGACAGCAAATTCCTAGCTGATCTAAATGAGTTGATCGCATCCTTGAATGGTGGATCTGTAGCCAAATCTGAAGGAAAGCGTAGATCTTTCTCAGACGGCGAAAAAGGTAAAATCCTAGAAGAATGGAAAAAAGTAGAGGCAGCAGGTAAAAAAACCAAAGCGGCTTTCGCCCGTGAAATCGGAGTAGGATACCAAACCTTTATCAACTGGTTGAGAGGTTAATTCCTAACCTACATTTATAAAAAAGGATAGCATGAGCTATCCTTTTTTATTTTGGGGGAGTAATTGAATGTAATTTTTAAATGCGCCCAACCAGTTTAGGAGAGTAATTCGATAGGGAATGATTTTTCAATTTGGTAGTCTAGCCAGATAATCTGTTTATTTTTGCAGCATGTTAGATCATGCTGCTATCCTTAGCCCACTGAAAGAAAAAGGGAAGGTATACCTTCAAGAAGGAAGTGGGAAGATTTTTTGCTTGCGAAAGGGAACGCTTGCCGAGAAGGAAATAGTTCAAGAAGGCATTTACTTGCTTTTTGATTTATTCCAAATTCGTACGCTTTGCGTTGCCTTTTCAGAAGTTTCCTTGGATATCGTCGATTTCGCTTCCAAACCTACCATTTACCAAAGTCCTGCAAATCCGCTCCTATCCAAAGGTGCAGTGGTGGATGGGCTTGTTCGATTTTCAGTAATCCGAGAGCCCAACTGGAATAAGCTCTTATTTCAAATCGCGCATCCTGTTTTGTTTACAGAAGAAATGGACGTGAAGGCTGACGTACAGACCAATCTCCTGTTTCCTCTATTTCATGCCGGGACCAAGGAGTTGTTTTTAGGTCCTGAGGGAGAAGTAAAAATTAGGAAAGGATGAATCTGAGCGAAAAGCTAGCCTCACATCCAATTTTTGCTCGGGTCGCGCAAGTGGCTGCCAAGGAAGGATTGGAGACTTATGTAGTAGGAGGATATGTTCGGGATTTGATTCTGGGCCGGCCTAGTAAAGACATTGACTTCACCTGTGTAGGGTCAGGGATTCACTTGGCTCAGGAGGTTGCAAAGACCTTTGAATTCCATGTACCCCTTTCTGTATTCAAGAATTTCGGTACGGCCATGCTGAAGTTGGAGGACTGGGAGTTGGAGTTTGTGGGTGCGCGAAAGGAGTCCTACCGACAAGATTCGCGAAAGCCGCTGGTGGAAGATGGTACCCTGCAGGAGGATTTGGAACGCAGAGATTTCACGATCAATGCAATGGCCATTTCTCTCAATCCAGAAAACTACGGCGAATTGATTGATCCATTTGATGGAATCAAGGATATCAAAGCCAAGCGTATCAAAACTCCTTTGGAGCCTGGGATCACTTTTTCGGATGATCCACTTCGGATGATGCGTGGGGTTCGGTTTGCTGCTCAATTGGATTTTGACATCGAGTCTGAAACTTTTTTTGCCCTTACTACTTACGCTCCTCGACTTCAAATTATCTCTGCAGAGCGAATTATTGACGAGCTCAATAAAATCATTCTCTGTCCCAAGCCTTCCTACGGATTTAAATTGCTTTTTGCATCTAAGCTCTTGCATGAGTTTTTTCCAGAAATGGTGGAGCTGCAAGGAGTAGATTCGGTGGATGATAAGTCCCATAAAGACAACTTTTACCATACCCTACAGGTGTTAGACAATCTATGTCTAGCTACAGATAATCTTTGGCTTCGCTGGGCCGCCATTCTGCACGACATCGCCAAGCCGGCTACCAAGCGCTTTCATCCCAAGGTAGGTTGGACCTTTCATGGACACGAGGACAAAGGAGCCCGCATGACGCCAGGGATTTTTAAGCGTTTGAAACTTCCTATGGATGAGCGGATGAAGTACGTGCAGAAACTGGTTCGTCTCCACCTTCGTCCGATCGCTTTGGTCAAGGATGAGGTGACGGACTCGGCTTTGCGAAGGTTGCTTTTTGATGCAGGAGATGACATCGATGACCTGATGGCCTTGTGTCGGGCGGACATCACTTCCAAAAACAACAAGAAAGTTCAGAAGTACCTGGAGAATTTTGATCGTGTGGAGCAGAAGCTCAAACAAGTAGAGGAAAAAGATCAAGTACGCAACTTTCAGCCTCCTGTAAGTGGGGAGGAAATCATGGATACTTTCGGG
>JAXISU010000026.1:0-11141 GCA_034680425.1 Cyclobacterium sp. | reverse complement strand
TCTTTGTTTGTATGGCCCTCCAGGAGTGGGTAAAACCTCCCTAGGCAAATCCATCGCCTCCGCTTTGGGTCGCAAATACATCCGTATGTCTTTAGGAGGACTCCATGATGAAGCTGAGATCCGTGGACACCGCAAAACCTATGTGGGTGCGATGCCTGGAAAGGTGATTCAAAACATGAAAAAGGTCAAGATCTCCAATCCTGTATTTGTATTGGATGAGATAGACAAGCTTTCGTCTGACTTCAGAGGCGATCCTTCCTCCGCTTTTTTGGAGGTTTTGGATCCCGAGCAGAACTATGCCTTCTTGGACAATTACCTCGAGGTAGAATACGATCTGAGCAAGGTCCTTTTCATCGCTACAGCCAACTCGCTTGATTCCATCCAGCCTGCCTTGCGTGACCGAATGGAGATCATCGAAGTGACAGGCTACACGCAGGAGGAAAAATTGGAAATCGCCAAGCGTCACTTGGTTCCCAAGCAGCGTACCGAACATGGGCTTAAGCCCAAGGAAATTACCTTTGAGAAGGCAGCGCTACAGAAATTGGTTGAAGAATATACCCGTGAGTCGGGCGTGAGAAGTTTGGAGCGGGTCATCGGAAAAGTGGTTCGCAATATCGCCAAATCAATAGCCATGGAGGAGGAGTATGTGTCCAAAATCACCCCTGAGGCGGTTCGTAAGATTTTAGGAGCACCAATTTTTGACAAGGAGATCTACCAGGACAACAGCATCGCTGGGGTAGTGACCGGCTTGGCGTGGACCAGTGTGGGAGGGGAGATCCTTTTCATCGAATCCAGTTTGAGCAAGGGTCGCGGCAAATTGACCCTTTCAGGTCAGTTGGGCGATGTGATGAAGGAATCTGCCATGACGGCGCTTTCTTACTTGAAGTCCAAAGCAGAGCAATTGAGCATTGACCACCGCGTGTTTGAGCAGTACGACTTGCACATTCACGTGCCAGCAGGGGCTGTTCCCAAAGACGGTCCTTCGGCAGGCATTACTATGTTAACTGCCATGGCATCGGTGTACACCCAACGCAAAGTGAAGGCTAAGGTAGCCATGACTGGCGAAATTAGTTTGATAGGCAAAGTCCTGCCAGTAGGCGGAATTAAGGAAAAGATTTTGGCCGCCAAGCGTGCAGGCATCAAAGAAATCATCCTTTGCCATAAGAACAAGCGTGATATTGAGGAAATTGATGCACACTACTTGAAGGGCATCCAATTCCATTATGTGACCCAGGTAGATGAGGTCCTTGCTATAGCCTTGACTGCTACTCAGGTGGATCGACCGCTCAAATTTAGTTTTACTGCAGAAACCAAGCCTTCCGTTTAAGTTGGTTTAGGGATTTTGCAAAATTACCCATCGTCTAAATTTTAAGATCAATCATGCTCACGCCCCTTTCCCTTACGCCCAGACAGATTGTTGAAGAGCTCGATAAGTACATCATCGGACAGCAGGATGCCAAGCGCAATGTGGCCATTGCTTTGCGGAATCGCATTCGACGCATGCTGGTGACTTCGGATATCCAGAAGGACATTGTGCCCAACAATATCCTCTTGATTGGAAGCACTGGGGTAGGGAAAACAGAGATTGCACGCCGCTTGGCCAAGATTGCCAATGCGCCCTTTACCAAGGTGGAAGCATCCAAGTTTACCGAAGTGGGCTATGTAGGTCGTGATGTGGAAAGCATGGTGCGTGACTTGGTAGAGCAGAGTGTACAACTCGTGCGTGATACCAAAAAGGAGGAAGTGAAAGTAAAAGCAGCCGAAGCCGTGGAGGAGGTTTTGTTGGATATATTGATCCCACCAGTCAAAGGAATGGGATTTACGAGCGGCAATTCTTTTCCTGCTGAGGGCAGTTCGGTATCCTCTTCGGATGAGGAACTCAACGAACGTACCCGTGACCGGTTCCGAGAAAAACTCCGTCAAGGAGAATTGGAGGATCGCAAAATAGAAATTCAGGTCAAGGCTCCAGCACCCATGGGAATTGGGATGGTGGGCAATGGCATGATGGATGATGCGAGCATGGCCGGTCTCCAAGATATGATTTCGGGCATGATGCCCAAGAAAACCAAAAAGCGTAAACTCTCCATTTCAGAGGCTCGCAAGGTGCTTTTGGAAGAAGAGGTATCCAAGTTGATTGACTTTGATGAGGTGAAGGAAGAAGCCATCCGACTTGCCGAAAACAATGGAATCATCTTCATTGATGAGATCGATAAAATCGCCTCCAAATCTGGAAAAGGTGGAGGTGGACCTGATGTGAGTCGCGAGGGTGTTCAGCGAGATTTACTACCCATCGTGGAAGGCTCTTCGGTCACGACCAAGTACGGGGTCATTCATACCGATCACGTGTTATTTATTGCGGCTGGCGCCTTTCACGTAAGCAAGCCTTCCGATTTGATTCCTGAATTGCAGGGAAGATTCCCCATTCGCGTGGAATTGCAGTCACTCACCAAGGAGGATTTTACGCGCATCCTGAAGGAACCAAAGAATGCCTTGACCAAGCAGTACCAAGCCCTATTTGAGGCTGAGGAAGTTTACTTGGACTTTACCGACGATGCCATTGAGGAGATTGCTAGCCTTGCCTTTTTGATCAATCAGGAAGTGGAAAATATCGGGGCACGTAGACTCCATACCGTGATGAGCCACCTGCTCAACGACTTTCTATTTGAAGTTCCAGACTTGATTGGACCGAATTCCAAGATTCGCATTACCAAGGAAATGGTGCAGGAGCGTCTTAGCAGCTTGGTGAAAAACCGAGACCTTTCTCAATACATCCTGTAATTCGAATTACGAATTGATTGAATCCGCTTCGTTATTTGTGAAAAGTGAAGGGTCGGACACTTATTTTTTAGGACTATCCCACCAATCAAAGGTGCACGTATCTCTGCTCAACTCTTTCCAATGGGTTGTGGATAGGGAAAATGCAAATTGACCGGAGGTAGGCAGGTTGTCTAATTTTACTCCCAGCGTATTAATCAATTCAGTAAGTCCAGGATTGTGGCCTACCAGTACCAAGGTTTGGATTTGATCCGATTGGGACTGAATGAAACGCAGCAAATGATCGTCCGAAGCATGGTAGAGCGATTTTTCCCAGTGGATTTTTTTCTCTGGGTAACCAAGCACTTCGGCGGTAAGGCAGGCGGTTTGTTTGGTTCTTTTGGCAGTGGAGGAGCAAATGAGGTCTACGGTTATCCCGCGATTTTTCAGGGAAGCAGCCATTTGGAGTGCATCTCGCAACCCTCGTTCGGCTAGTGGGCGCTCAAAATCATCTAACCAAGGATGGTCCCAGGCGGATTTGGCGTGTCGTATCAAAATTATTTTTTTCATTTCTAGATAAAAAAAACGATTATTTTGTTTTTTTTATTCGAATAGTTACTTTTATCGCACTTTCAATTCCAATTTATCACAATTTATTATGTTTACCGGGACAGTAAAATTTTACAATGAAGCCAAGGGTTTCGGATTTATCGTTGATGACGAAACTCAAAATGACGTGTTTTTGCACGCTACAGGCTTAGTGGACAAAGTTGCTCAAAACGACAAAGTTACTTACGAAATTAAGGAGGGTAAAAAAGGACCCAACGCAATCAACGTGAAAAAGGCCTAAGTTTTCCAAAGAATCTTGGATCATGAAATCCTCCAAACCTGTGTTGGAGGATTTTTTTTTGCCTGGGATTCGAAGTGAAGTCTTCGTTGGGGTACTTTGGCCAAGATTTCCCAAACTTCTCTTGGCCTATTTTGTTAAGTTTGATGTACGCTTAAAAAAGCTGGTTAATTCTTGTTAACAAGTATATCCTAAAAAAAAGATAGGCGTTAAAATTGAGGTGAAAAATCCAAAATCTGGAACATTTAAAAGCGATAACTATGAGTAAAAAACAATTCTTTCTAGGGGTCCTTGTGGCCGCTTTGGTGGGTGGAGTCGTGGCAGTAGCGGGAGTGAGTTTTTTGATGCGACCGCAAAATGCCAGCACCTTTGATGAAAAGCAAAAATCAAGTTTTGTCAACCTATTGGGAGGAGACAACTTCACTGTGCCTGATGGAATCAACTTTATTGCTTCCGCAGAATTGGTCACTCCAGCAGTGGTCCATGTGAAAAGTCAGGTGTCCTTTTCTCCTCGTTCACGTGCGCAACGGGATCCGTTGCAAGAGTTTTTTGGTTTCCCTCAGCCTGAAGAAGGTCCACGAAATCCAGGTGGTGATATGCCAATCAGTTCGGGTTCTGGGGTAATTATCTCCCCCGACGGATACATTGTCACCAACAATCACGTGATTGAAGGAGCCACTCGAGTGGATATTTCCTTGGACAACAACAAGCGCTACGAAGCCACGGTGGTGGGAACCGATCCCACGACTGATTTGGCCTTATTGAAAATTGAAGGTGAGAATTTTCCATTCATCAAATTTGGAGATTCAGATCAAACTAAAATTGGCGAGTGGGTACTAGCCGTAGGCAACCCATTTGATCTCAACTCTACCGTAACTGCCGGTATCATCTCTGCGAAAGCGAGAAATATCGGTATCCTGCAGGGTGTAGAAAACAACCTTCGGATTGAATCCTTCCTCCAAACTGACGCCGTGGTCAATCCAGGCAATTCCGGAGGAGCCTTAGTCAATTTGGCAGGTGAACTCATTGGTATCAATACCGCCATCGCTTCGAGCACGGGCACATTCAATGGCTATTCCTTTGCTGTCCCTAGTTCCTTGGTGAAAAAGGTAATGGACGATTTGTTGAATCACGGAGCGGTGCAGCGTGGACTTTTGGGTGTGCAAATCCAGGACGTGAGCCCTGAATTGGCCGACTACTTGGGCAAGAAATTCCCAGTTGAACAAGGGGTGTATGTAGGAGGAGTCAATGACAATTCAGCCGGTAAAGAGGCCGGTCTTAAGGAAGGAGATATCATTGTAGGAATTGATGGCAAGCCAGTAAACAATGTGGCCAACCTTCAGGAATTGGTGGCTAGAAAGCGTCCAGGGGATAAGGTAGAAGTGAATTACCTGCGCGAAGGAAAAGCCCAAAAGACCACTGCGACCCTGAAGAATTTCTCTGGGGACACCAACATTGTCAAGAAAGAAGCACCTAAAGTATTGAACTTCGAAGGACTTCAATTGGAAGATGTCAAGCAGCAAACCAAGGAGCAATTGAAAATTACGGGTGGTGCAGTGATCAAGTCCAATGCCAATGAGGCATGGAGAGCAGCAGGAGCCCGAAATGGATTTATCATTACTTCAGTGATCTCGGATAATGGACGCAAGCGGGTTACAAGTGCACAAGAAATGATCGACTTCTTGGAAGATTCCAAAGGGGAAGAAATCGTGGTATTGGGCATGTTCCCGGATGGCACCGAATACTACTTTGAAGTGAAAAGGGAATAGGAATTTTCCTTCACGCTACAAGTACAAATTAAACCGGAGCAATCCGGTTTTTTTTGTTTCCGATTTTACTTACTTTTTACTCTTCAAACCCAAAATCACCATGAAAAAAATTCTGAGTTATGGCCTACTGTACCTTGGTTTAGGGGCTACAGTTTTTGCACAAACCATCAGTCCAGCAGGCAGCAACCCTGTTCCTGGAATTTCAAAAGACCGAATTGCCAAAATCGATGCGATGCTCGACCAAGCCATCCAAACGGATGAAGTGCCTGGGTTGGTAGCGATGATCGTGAAAGATGGAAAGATTGTCTACCATTCAGCCAAAGGTTTTGCCGATGTAGGCGATGGGAAAAAGATGGAGAAAAACTCCATTTTCCGAATTGCTTCGCAAACCAAGGCAATCACTTCCACAGCAATTTTGATGCTTTACGAAGAGGGGAAAATTCAGTTGGACGATCCCATTTCCAAGTACATTCCTGAGTTTGCCAATCCCCAGGTCTTGGTTTCTTTCCGCTATGCAGACACCACCTACACGAGCAAGCCGAGCACTAAGGTCATCACGATTCGTCACCTACTCACCCATACTTCAGGCCTAGGTTATGGGGTGATTGATGGAGACGAGCGCATGAAAATGATCTACCACAAAGCAGGCGTGACAGACTTGTTTACAACAGAGAAAATCACCATTGGAGAAAGCGTGAAGCGGCTAGCCAAACTGCCTTTGCACCACGAACCAGGAGCCAAATTTACCTACAGCGAAGGGCTAGATGTGTTGGGCTATTTGGTAGAGATTGTCTCTGGAAAGCCTTTTGATGTGTTTTTGAAAGAGCGGATTTTTGATCCACTGGGCATGAATGACACTCGTTTTTACCTCAATGAAGCACAGGGGACTCGCTTAGTGGATGTACATACCTACAAAGCGGGCAAATGGCAGGAGTATCCAACCACTTTTTATGATCCAGCTTATCCCAAAACAGGCGCCAAGACTTTCTTTTCCGGAGGGGCCGGCCTATCCAGTACTTCTGAAGATTATGCCAAATTCTTGCAGATGTACCTGAATGGAGGGAGCTACAATGGTGTGCGCTTACTGAGCCCGCAAACCATCCAAACAGCCATGAAAAATCAGGTGGGCGATCTTTGGAATGCCGATAAATATTACGGCCTCGCTTTTGGTGTAGTGACGCCAAAAGGGGTAGCCCAAGGAGGACAAGGAAGTGAAGGCACTTTTGATTGGGGAGGGTACTTCAATACCCAGTATTTTGCAGATCCCAACCATAAAATCATTGGATTGCTCTTCAAACAGACTTCCGGTGCTGGCAAGGGCGATCAGACAGGCTGGAAGTTTAGACAAATGGTCTTCAGTGCGGTCGAGTAAACTTTGAACTAACTGATCAGAAACCCCTTAGCGAATGAATGTATCGTTAAGGGGTTTCTTTTTTGGGTGACTATTTTTTTTTAAATGCGGCCAATTGACTAGTAAACACAAATTAATATTGGTTGAAAATGCATTTTTTAGGCTAAATAATTAAAATAAAATTAATAAAATGATTAATTATTATAAATAACGCATCTATTCATGCTATTTATTAGTATTTTAACAGCTCCAAGATATCGAAAACCATTCTTCGGTTTTCTTCTCTTTTTTCCTGTATTGGTCCTGACCTAAATGCAAGTAAGCTAAGAAAACCTAATCGGAGGATGACTCAAAGAAACGAGTAAGCGTAACTTCTAAACTGAGTCCAAATTTTTAAATAACTCATGGAAATAAATTCAACGCATTTGACAGGCCAATTCAAAAAGCAGGTTGCTGATAAATACACGATTTACAACAGCTTGTTTGCAGCACTGCCCTATTCTGGCGTAGCCAATGTGGGTGCATTACTACCCATTTTGTTGCAAGCCTGCGAAAAAGGCTACGAGAAGGAAAAATCGCCTGCGGAGATAATTGACTATTTTTTTAGCCAGCATACAGATGTCAGTAGTGAACAAGAAAAATTGAATCACCTATTTAAGTATGTCCAGTATATTGAAAGGCAGGTTGTACTTTTTGATGCGATTGAAGATGCTGCTTTTTCAAGCCTGCATGATGTGACCGGTGCAGGAAGTTTAAAATCAATCTTGCGGGATGCTAGGCTTCTCAAAAAATCAGCTCTAATTTCTAAAAAACTCGAAAAATTCAAGTTGAGACTTGTGTTGACAGCACATCCGACCCAATTCTACCCTGCCAATGTGCTGGGAATTATCCACGACATGGGGGAAGCAATTGGTAAAAATGACTTCAACACGCTCAGTCAATTTATCCAACAATTGGGCTTAACTCCATTTTTTAATAAAAAGCAGCCTACCCCCGCGAATGAGGCAATCACCTTGATGTGGTTCCTAGAAAATGTGTTTTACCATTCTATTGGTACTATCTATACCAAAATAGTAACAGAGGTTTTTGAAGGGGAGTATTCAGGTGAAAATAACTTTATTGAACTTGGATTTTGGCCAGGAGGGGATCGGGATGGGAATCCTTATGTGAATGCAGACACCACTCGGTTTGTAGCCAAATCCTTACGAAGCAGCATTATCGTCTGTTATTATAGAGATATACGAAAGTTAAAAAGGAAGTTGACCTTCTCTGAAGTGGATGTTTTAATCAACGAATTGGAGACAAAGCTTTACGAAAATGTCTTCACCCCCGAGCAAGCAAAACCAATCACCCAAGAGGAAATTTTGGATTGCTTAGTGAAAATAAAAGACTTGGTAATTGAGCGAAATTATTCCCTGTATTTGGCCAAACTTGAAAGTTTGATTCATAAAGTCAGGCTGTTTGGTACGCATTTCGCCTCTTTAGATATCAGACAAGATAGCCGAATCCACCATCAAGTGTTGCTAGATGTACATCAAACGCTTCTAAAAAAGGATGGGAAAGGAATATTGCCCACTAATTATTCTAGCCTTAGTCCAACAGGTCAACTTCAGGCATTGTCCGAACTTGAAGGGTGCCTTGATCCCTTAGATTTTGAAGCAACAATCACCAAAGACACGCTTCAATCCTTGTATGCAATCAAGTCTGTTCAACAAGCAAACGGGCTACCGGCATGCCATCGCTACATCATTAGCAATACCCAATCCGCTATCCATGTGATGGAATTATTCGCTTTACTTAGGTTATGTGGATGGGATCAGTACTTAGCCCATCTAGACATTGTTCCTTTGTTTGAGACCATCGAGGATTTAGAAAATGCGGAAGGGATTATGAAAATGCTCTATGCAGATCCTTTCTATAAGATTCATTTAGCACAAAGGAAGTTTAAGCAAACAATCATGCTGGGCTTTAGTGATGGAACTAAGGATGGGGGATACCTTCAGGCAAATTGGAGTATTTATCAAGCAAAAGAACGCTTGACTGCCATCTCTAGAGAAAACCAAGTGGCTGTTCTATTTTTTGATGGTCGTGGGGGCCCACCTTCTCGTGGCGGTGGAAAAACGCATCAATTTTATGAATCCTTGGGAAATCGGATTGAAAAAGAAGAAATCCAATTAACCATACAAGGTCAGACCATCACATCCAATTTTGGAACGATTCAATCAGCGGAATTTAATATCGAACAATTAGTAAGCGCGGGTGTCAGTAATGAACTCTTTGCAGATAATCAGCCGCAACTCAGCGATAAAAACCGAGAAACCTTGGACGCCTTGAGTCAATTGAGCTATGTTTCGTACCTAAAACTTAAACACCACCCACAATTTTTACCTTACCTGCAAAAATTTAGTCCACTGAATTATTACGGCAAAAGTAATATTGCGAGTAGGCCTACGAAAAGAGGGGCGAAAAATGAACTTAGCTTTTCAGATTTGAGAGCAATTCCTTTTGTGGGGAGCTGGAGCCAATTGAAACAAAATGTTCCTGGATTTTTTGGTTTTGGTTCTGCATTGCAGGATTTTAAGGAAAAAGGGCTCTGGTATGAAGTGGAAGATTTATTCCGTAACAATGCCTTTTTTAGATCCCTGGTGGACAATAGTATCATGAGCATGGTTAAATCAAATTTTGACTTGACGAAGTATATTGAAAATGATCCCGACTTTAGAGATTTCCGTCAACTTATCCACGAGGAGTTTAACTTGACTCGCCAATTGTATTTAGAATTGACCCAAGGTGCGAGTTTGATGGAAAAGGACCCCTTAGGAAAACAATCTATTCTACTCAGAGAAAAAATCGTGCTTCCTTTGCTCACCATTCAGCAATATGGACTGAGTAAATTGCAACTGCAGCCTACTGATCCAACACTGAAGGAGGACTACGATAAATTAGTGACTCGTAGTATGTTTGGCGTGATCAACGCTGCTAGAAACTCGGTTTAATTGAAGTGAGTGGTCAATTTCAACTAAGTCTAGGAGGAAATTCACTCAGATAACTTTAGGGTTTATTTTCAGTAAATCCTGAAGGTTTAGGTGCCTGTGCTAAGAGTTAGAGAAGTGGTGGATTTCATGTAATTTTGTCCCATGAGTAAGCAAAGAGAAGAATTAGAACACCGACTCCGACTTCGGAATATCAAGCTTTCAGATTACGAAGATATTCGGGAGATCATGGTGTCTATTTACAAAAACCCAGGAGGTGCTTGGACCAAAGCGGAGTTGAAAAACCAACTGCGCATGTTTCCCGAAGGTCAGATTTGTATCGAAGACAATGGCAAAGTCATCGCTGCAGCCTTGAGTATCATTGTGGATTACTACAAGTTTGGGGACAACCATACCTACCACGAGATCACCGGATACGGAAAGTTTGACACCCATGATCCGGATGGAGACACCCTGTATGCGACGGATATTTTTGTGCACTCGGACTACCGAGGCATGCGCTTGGGCCGTCGACTATACGATGCTCGAAAAGAACTTTGCGAAAACCTCAACCTTCGTTCCATCATTGCAGGAGGCCGTATTCCGGGCTACTCCAAGTATGCGGATGAAATGACCCCACGGAAGTACATTGACCTGGTGAAGAACCGGGAGATTTTTGATCCCGTACTTTCATTCCAATTGGCCAATGAATTTCACGTTCGAAAGGTAATCACCAAGTACCTTCCCGAGGATACCGATTCTCGTGCCTACGCCACCTTGTTGGAATGGATCAATATCTACTACGAAAAGGATGAAAAGCTAATCGGTAACAAAAAATCAATTGTCCGACTGGGCTTGGTACAGTGGAAAATGCGCCGCTTCTCCCACGTGGATGATTTGATGCAGCAAGTGGAGTTTTATGTAGACACCGTGTCGGGATACAAATCTGATTTTTGCTTGCTTCCTGAGTTTTTCAATGCTCCTATGTTGGCGGAATTCAACGACATGGATGCCTCAGAAGCGATCCGAAATTTGGCGGATTACACCACTGAGATTGTAAACCGCATGTCTGACTTGGCGGTATCTTATAACGTGAACATTATCGCGGGTTCCATGCCAGAATACGATGGCAAAAAACTGCGTAACGTGAGTTACCTCTGCCGTCGCGATGGGACCCAAGACAAGCAATACAAATTACACATTACGCCCGATGAGGCGGCTTATTGGGGTTTGCAAGGAGGAAATGGCATCAATGTATTTGAAACAGATGCCGGAAGAATTGGCATCTTTATTTGTTACGATGTGGAATTCCCTGAACTGGGTCGAATTTTGGCGGAGCAAGAAATGGATATTTTGTTTGTCCCTTTCTGGACCGATACCAAAAACGCCTTCTTGCGTGTCAACATTTGTGCGAAAGCACGAGCCATTGAAAACGAATGCTATGTGGC
>JAXISU010000025.1:0-11188 GCA_034680425.1 Cyclobacterium sp. | reverse complement strand
TCCATGGAGCCGATCGGAGCCCACTGATACGGGTGAGTCGTGTACGCTCTCTTGAGTGTTTCGGGTAGGATGGTGCCGTAAGGCTGGTTTTCGTAACGTTGTCTACGCTCCTCCTTCACTACTTCACGCTGAGTCTCCACACCAGTCAAGTCCACCTTGGAGTGTAGCATACGCTCACTTTCCATGTACAAGGCCAAATCCAATTCATTGGAAGGAAGCAACTCGTAGTAGTAGGTAATGTCGTTGGAAGTGTAGGCATTGAGCGTTCCTCCGCGGCTTTGAATAATGTTCATGTATTGACCACGGTCAATATTTTCGGAACCTTCAAACATGAGGTGCTCAAAAAAGTGCGCAAATCCTGTTCGCTCAGGATTCTCATTCTTGGAACCCACGTGGTAAAGCACAGAAGTGACCACGATAGGCGTGGTATTGTCCTGGTGCATAATCACATGAAGTCCATTGTCCAAGGTAAATTCCTTGAATTCGATTTTAGTCTGAGCAGCCAGAGGAAGGATTATCCATCCCAAGAGAAGACTCAAAAGAATTGTTTTTTTCATGGTACTAATGGTTGGTTATAAAAAGGTATTGGATTAAGTACGGGATGAACTGCAAATTAGTTTCCTTGCAAACATAAGTTGTTTTTAAAAGAGGCACTTCAAGTCGGACTAATTTTTTGATTTACAAGATCAAGACAACTGCTACCTACTAAACTTTAGTTTGAAAGGACCTCTTTTAAAACAGAAGGTGTCTGGAGTGAATCCATTGACTCCTTATTTCGTTTGTTTCTTTTTTTTTCGATAAGGAATGTAAATCTGTCCTGTAGCCACACTGATTAAAGTAAATGCCCAGATCAGTAATTCCCACCAACGGGAAGCAAAATCAAACGAGGTAAAGAACACGTTAAAAATCAAGGCAAGAGTCCAAATTATTAAAATAATGTAGAGGACTTTGTTCCTTCTTCTCATGATGCGTAGTTTTTCTTGCGTGCAATCAAACTCTAAAACATCAGAAATTTTGTTTAATGAGTAGCCTGAAGGCTCTACTTCATGATTCTCAATTCGTTGAATTGTCCGTTCTGAAAGCCCTGTACTATCTGCCAGTTCTTTTTGTGTCATCCCTTTCGCAGAACGAGCACTTTTTATTTTATCTCCTAAATCCATGACACAAAGGTAATCGTTAGGTAATTTTTAGTGTAAAGCCCGATACGACATTGACACGACATTTTAGGTTAAACCAAGAAAAAGCGGTTAAGAGCTAATCGCTTAACCGCTTTTTTAGAGAATAGCATCCACTCCTTATCTTAAGAATTAGGGCTTTAATCGGGTTAAAATTTCCTTAGCCTCATGCCACTTCAATCTAGGACCAAACTGGCTTACGATGCGAGAACTGGCCATAGAAGCTAGCTTCCCACTCTCGGCATAAGAATGTCCATTGGTAATACCATAGAGGAATGCGCCCGCAAACATATCGCCTGCGCCATTGCTGTCGATGGCTGTGGTAGGATAAGGCTCGATGTCGATGAAGGTATCTCCATCGAAGATCATGGCTCCATTTTTCCCCATCGTGATCACAAAATGCTTGGCTGCTTTTTTCATTTCTTCACGCGCTTCGGCTAAGGTGCTTTTGCCTGTATACAACATGGCTTCTTCTTCGTTTGCAAAAAGCAGATCCACACTTGGACCGATCACATCGTCAAAATTGGCCTTAAAATACTTGACCATGGCTGGGTCCGAAAAGGTCAAGGCTACCTTGGTGCCTGCTGCCTCAGCCACTTTCTTGGCATGAAGCATGGCTTCCTTGCCATTGGGAGAGGTCACTAGGTAACCCTCGATAAACAAATAGGAAGAGTCTTGAATGGCCGCATCATGCACATCCTGGCTAGAGAAATTCTGCGTGATTCCCAAAAAGGTATTCATCGTCCGCTCCGAATCCTCGGTCACCATCACCAGACACTTGCCCGTCACACCGGACTCGAGCTTAGCCGTAGTCAAGGCAATATCCACTCCAGAATCAATCAAGTCTTGAAGGTAAAAATGCCCCAATTCGTCATTGGCTACGCGGAAGCAGTAGAAGGATTTGCCTCCAAACTGGCTTACCGCCACCACGGAGTTGGCCGCAGAGCCACCCGCTTGCTTTTTGGCTTCGGCATGGTGGATGACCTGCATGAGGTGATTTTGACGCTCCTCATCTACTAGAGTCATGAGGCCTTTCTCTACCCCATTGTTCGCAAAAAACTGGTCGGTCACCTTAAACTCAATGTCTACTAAGGCATTTCCTATGCCAGTTACGTTGTACTTTTTCATTTTATTTTGGTTGGAATTCTTTACTAGTTGTTGGTATTCAATTCGAGGTCTTTGGATCTACCCGCTATTCCTTAGGTAAAAATGGGGTGTCTTTCAAAGGGCTTTTCCCGATCGAAAAGGTAGCGATAGGTATGGTGGGTCTTGTAGATTTTGGATATCAATTGTTCACATACCCGCATCATTTTGGGATTAAAGTCCCCAATCCAGTTCATCTCGATGGTTTTGTAGGGAAAGGAGGCCTTGCCGCTCATCTGGTCGTAGCTCAAGACAATGGCGCCCTCCACCCCTTTGCCCTGATGCTCTGGCACCACACCAAAGACTAGACCGAGCATTTTATTGGGTGGAAAAAAGGTCTTGTACCAGAGAAATTTAAGTTTCCCGATCAGGTCTAGTTTCCCATTGACATGCTTGAAAATCTGGTTGATCTCGGGGATCTGAATAAAAAACCCGACTGGCTCTCCTTTGAAAAAGGCAAAGTAAATCAAGCGCGGATCTAAGATAGGTTTCATCTTAGCGAACATCATTTGCGCTTCTTTCAAGGCAATGGATTTGCCCATGTGTCGGGCCCAAGCCTTGTTGTATACGGTCATGAAATACTCGGGTGCTTTTTCCTGAAGCTCTTTACCCTTGATGTAGCGGAAGCTGTAATCTTCATTGGCTAGGATCACCTGGGCACGCTGGATCATTTTTTGGTCAAATCCTACGTTTTGTACATCTCGCGCGTAGGTGTATTGCTTGAAGTAAAGCTGAAATCCATAGTTCTCGAAAAAAGTCTGGTAGTACCCAAAATTCCAAGGCATGTTGTAATTCGGCTCTGAAAATCCATCCACCAAGAGTCCCCACCACTTGTCGCGCTCTCCGAAATTGATCGGGCCATCCATGGCCTCCATGCCTTCGCTTTGGAGCCAGGCTTTGGCTTGATCAAATAGCAAAAAAGCAGCGTCTTGGTTTTCGATGCATTCAAAAAAACCAACGCCGCCTGTGGGCTGCTTTTCCTTCATTTTAGGATTGACAAAGGCAGCAATCCGTCCAATGGTCTTCCCGGATTCATCCTGGAGCAACCAGCGCTTGGCCTTGGCTCCATTTCTAAAAAGTTTGTTGGTCTCCGCATGGAAGAGCCCCTCAATGTCCTGATCAATGGGACGAATCCAATTTTTCTCGTTGCGATACAACCACACAGCAAGCTCAAGAAATGCTTTTTGGTGTGCAGGGGTAACGACTTCGATCAGTTTCATTGAATGGGATTTGATGCGAAGTTACTAGGAAAGAATCATTTGGGAAAAAAGCAGGGGGAAATAGAGTAGAAATAAGGTAGAAATAGAGTGGAAATAGACCGAGGAAGCTCGGTGAAATACATCAAATTCATATTTCACGAAGCGAAGCGAAGTCTATCTCATCTGTATTTCTACTGTATTTCTTTTTAACTATTTCACGAAGCCTGCCTTCCGCAGACAGGCGAAGCGGAGTTTATTTCCATCGTATTTCAATTGTATTTCAATTCGTTTAATTCCCCAATTGAAACATTCCAGGTCCAGAAACGCCCAGTACTCCATCCGGGGTTAATACCAGTATCTGAGGTTTAATCAAACCGTTCTGAGATTGATTCGGCCGATACAATCTTGATCTGTTTTGAGTAGATGCTGTTTGTGGATTTGAGATCCGTTCGGAATCACTGGAATGAGCTCCTTCGAATACTTGTTCACTCACGAGCTGCCCCTTAAAATCATACTGCTTCCAGGTACCTCGCTTCTCTCCGGCGGCGTAAGTGCCCGAACTAGCGACCAAACTGGTTTGCGGAAAATAGGTAAACCAGGTGCCCGTACGCAAGCCATTGATATACCTCCCCTTCTCGAGACGGTTACCTTCCCCATCAAACATCACCCTCCTTCCATCTCCATTAGACAGACTTCCAGCATCTAGAATCTCCCCGGATCGAGTCGTGAATGCACTGAATTCAATTAAAACTCCATCCTTATAGATTTCTTCTTGATGCACAAACTCTTCTTTTACTAGCACTTGCCAGGCGCCACTTTTAGCGCCATTTTCATAATTGCCCTTCTGGTAAAATTCGGGTACCAATGGATAAATCTCCTTCCATTCTCCTACCCGGTCTCCTTGGTGGTAGATCCCTTTCGAAAGCAAGCGGCCTTGGTCATCGTAGTCTTCCCAAATCCCTTCCAAGATCCCCTTCGCAAAATTTGCTACGATGGCCAACTTCCCATCCGCATGAAATTGGGTAAACTCACCCTGCTCCTGACCATCCACAAAAACTACTCGCTGCTTTGGCTTTCCGTCTGGGAAAAAGGATTCGTATATCCCATTGATTTCGCCCATTTCGAAGGGAATACGCTCGGAAACCTGACCTGAAACATAATAGGCAATGGAAAATCCATTCAATTCATTGTTTTGGTAACTGTATTCGGATTTTAGGCTGCCATCCGATCGGTAGACAAACCAGTCACCTGATTTTTCGCCTTGGAAATAGGAACCTGAAAGAAGGACTTCACCCTCCTTACTAAATTCAAAAAAATCTCCATGAAGCATCCCTTTTTGATAATTGACTACTTTCTTAGCAGTACCCTCTGGAAAAAATTCCTCAAAGACCCCATCCAAAAGATTGTCTTTAAACTCCAATTGGTACAGGGGCATGTCTAAATTAAAATTTTCTTTCACTTCCTGTTCTTGCACCGCGGCTACAGCAGGACCAGGATTCTCAGCCAATAGCTTTCGGGAATAGATTCTCCAAACACCTTCCTTGCTTTCACCCTCCATCTTTCCCGTTCCCACCAAATTCGAATTCCCGAAGTAGAAAAACCCTTGCGCTTGCGCTGCCTGAGCGCCTAGAAAAAGAAATAGGACTAACGTTTGAAAGGTTTTCATAAGTGAGGGGATGGGAAATCCAAAATCACAGGTAATACGTGTAGAACAAATAAACCGCCATGAAGTTTTTCAATTCTTTTTATAATCAGCATAAAAAAAAGGAGCAGTAGCTCCTTTTTTATTTTAGTCCACTACCGTGGCATACAAATCAAACTCGGTGGCATCGTACACCTTGACATTTACAAAATCACCTACGCGGCAATACTGGGTGGCTGCATCGATCAAGACTTCGTTGTCTACCTCCACGGAATCAAATTCGGTACGTCCCACAAAATGTCCTCCCTCCTTTTTATCGATCAACACCTTAAAGGTCTTGCCAATTTTTTCTTGGTTGAGGTCGTAACTAATCTGTTCCTGCACCTCCATCAGGTGATTGGCGCGCGCTTGCTTTTCCTCTTGGGACAACTTGTCTTCCATCCCAAAAGCATGCGTATTTTCCTCATGCGAATAGGTAAAGACACCCAAGCGCTCAAACTTCATGCGCTCCACAAAATCGACCATCTCTTGGAATTCCTTTTCACCTTCCCCTGGATGCCCTGCAATGAGGGTCGTACGAATCGCAATCTCAGGGATCAGATCACGGATGCTGTGGATCAATTCCTCCTGCTTCTCGCGGGTAGTTCCTCGACGCATGGCCTTGAGCACATCCGTCGAACCGTGTTGGAGGGGAATGTCTAGGTACTTGCAAATATTGGAACGCTCCTTCATCACGTCGATGACGTCCATCGGAAAGCCGGTAGGATAGGCATAGTGGAGTCGAATCCAATCGATTCCTTCCACATCGGACAAGTTGCGGAGGAGGTCAGCTAGGTTTCGCTTTTTGTACAAGTCCAAGCCATAGTAAGTCGAATCTTGTGCGATGAGCAACAGTTCCTTGGTGCCATTGGCAGCCTGATGACGGGCTTCTTTGACGAGTTCTTCAATGGGTCTAGAGATATGACCTCCACGCATTAGCGGGATGGCACAGAAGGAACAAGGGCGATCACACCCCTCGGATATCTTCATGTACGCATAGTGACTTGCATGGGTCAGCAAGCGCTCCCCGACCAATTCATGCTTGTAATCGGCTTTGAATTTTTTCAGAATGGCAGGCAGATCGCGCGTGCCGAAAAATGCATCAACTTGTGGAATCTCCTGTTCCAAGTCATCCTTGTACCGCTGCGAAAGACAACCCGTCACGTAAACCTTGTCTACCAGCCCCTTTTCCTTCGCATCTACATATTGCAAAATCGTATCGATGGATTCTTGCTTGGCATTGTCAATAAATCCGCAGGTGTTGATGATAATGATGTTGTTGTCCTGACGATCAGACTCGTGGCTAGCATCGATGCCATTGCCCTTGAGTTGGGTGAGGAGCACCTCAGAATCCACCAGGTTTTTGGAGCAGCCCATCGTGATGATGTTGACTTTATCCTTTTTTAATGTTCTTGCTTTCACAGAATTTACATCGATTTGGGAGGACGAAGGTAGGTAAAAAGGCTTGAAAAAGAATAGTTAGCTGCCTTAGCTCTTGTTTGGACGCTGTCTTTTCCCCGCTTGCTCATCCCTTCTTAACACATTGGTAAAACAACCTTAACGTGGAGATTGGAAGTAGGGGTCTAGTATTACCTAATTTCGTCACATACAGCAAAATTTTTTAACTCCTTGCATTTATTTTTAGCCCCCGATGCGAGTCGGGGCGCATTGCAGGAGAGTAAATTACCTCCGCCTCCTGTTTATTTTTAGCCATTCCTCCCCCAAACCTTTTGGGGTTTATTTGTCTTGGTGTACCTTAGTTTCGAAAATTACCCTCTATGGAATTCACCGCCCCGAACGCCCAAAAATTAACTTTTGATCGAAAAAATTATTCAGACGAGACCCTGCTGAAGCTCTACGAATCCTTGCTAGTACCGCGAAGAATTGAAGAGAAAATGCTGATTCTGCTTCGTCAGGGACGGATCTCCAAGTGGTTTAGTGGATGGGGGCAGGAAGCCATTTCGATTGGTGCGGTAAATGCCCTTGCTTCGGATGAGTTTATCCTTCCCATGCACCGCAACTTAGGAATCTTCACGGGCAAAAATATGCCTCTCGAGCGCCTATTTGCACAGTTTCAGGGCAAAGAGTTGGGCTTTACCAAGGGCAGAGATCGCTCTTTCCACTTTGGAAGCATCGAACACCATGTAGTGGGCATGATTTCCCATTTGGGCCCTCAGCTCGCCTTGGCAGATGGGATTGGTTTGGCACATAAACTTGCAAACGAGAAAAAAGTGACTCTGGTCTTTTCTGGAGATGGCGCGAGCTCAGAAGGAGACTTTCACGAGGGCTTGAATGTGGCCGCAGTCTGGAAACTACCGGTGATCTTTGTCGTGGAGCACAATGGCTACGGCCTTTCCACTCCAAGCGAGGAGCAGTTTGCCTTTCAATACTTCACTGAAAAGGGCCCAGGATATGGCATGGAGGCAGTGCGGATTCAAGGCAACAATGTGCTTGAAGTCTACGACACCATTTTACGCCTTGCAGAAGACCTGAGAGAAAATCCAAGACCCGTGCTCGTCGAAGCAATCACCTTCCGCATGCGCGGCCACGAGGAAGCATCGGGCACCAAGTATGTCCCCAAATTCATGATGGAAGAATGGGGGCAACTGGATCCCGTAGACCGCTACGAGGATTACCTCACTTCCATTGGCGTGTTGAATGAGGCGCTCAAAGAAACACTCAATACAAAAATTAAAACCCAAATCAACGATGCCTTGGAAATCGCCTTTGCAGAAGAAGCGGTGAATGCGCAGTTGGAAAAAGAATTGGGCGATGTGTATGCCCCCTGGACACAAAGCGTGCAGGCTCCAGGCCCTGCCCAAACCGACAAGCGCTTCATCGATGCGATCAGCGATGGCCTTCGTCAATCCATGGAAAAATACCCCAACCTGGTGCTGATGGGCCAGGACATCGGAGATTATGGAGGAGTATTCAAAATTACGGATGGTTTCAAAGCCCAATTTGGAGGAGATCGAGTACGCAACACACCCCTTTGCGAAAGTGCCATTATTGGGGCAGGACTTGGACTCTCCATCAAAGGCTTTAAGGCCATGGTCGAAATGCAGTTTGCCGACTTTGTGAGCGTGGGCTTCAACCAAATCGTAAATAATCTGGCCAAAATCCATTACCGCTGGGGTCAAAATGCGGATGTAGTGATTCGAATGCCTACTGGCGCGGGAACAGCTGCAGGACCCTTTCACTCGCAATCCAACGAAGCCTGGTTTTTTCATACCCCTGGTTTAAAGATCGTCTATCCTTCCAATCCTCACGATGCCAAAGGCCTCCTCAATGCGGCTTTGGAAGACCCGAATCCCTACCTCTACTTTGAGCACAAACTCCTCTACCGATCCATCTCGGGGCTAGTACCTGATAGCTACTACACCGTAGAAATCGGAAAAGCGGCTCTAGCAGCTACTGGAACTCAAGTTTCGATCATCACCTACGGCATGGGCGTGCATTGGGCCACCAAGGCCGTGGAAGAACTCGGTATCTCTGCAGACATTTTGGACCTCCGTACCTTACTCCCTTGGGATCAGGAAGCGGTAGCAGCAACTGTTAAAAAGACAGGAAAAGTAATCTTCCTCCACGAGGACACGCTTACTGGCGGAATTGGTGCAGAAATCTGTGCTTGGATTTCGGAGCACTGCTTCTCTTCGCTGGATGCTCCCGTGATGCGGGAAGCAAGTTTGGATACACCAGTGCCTTTTGCCCCCAACTTGGAAAAACAATTCTTGCCTACGGATAGATTCAAGGTGAAACTTCAAGAACTGCTTGCTTTTTAAGCGCAAACCAGAAATTCAACCCCCATGGTTCAACTCAGACAAATTGCAAAAGAAGAGCTCTCCAAAGTACACCACATCGCGCACCAAACTTGGCCCTCGACTTTTGGCGCTATTTTGTGTGCGGAGCAGATTGCTTACATGCTCAATTGGATGTATGACCTGGCGCTTCTCGAATCACAAGTGGAGAAGGGACATACTTTTTTGATTGCTGAAGCGCAGGGAACTGCAATTGGATTTGCTGGATTCGAACTCTTCTACAAAGAAGGCACGAAGGCCAAACTTCATAAATTGTACCTACTCCCTAGCAGCCATGGAAAAGGTACTGGAAAAACCCTCCTTCAAGAGGTGGCGAGCCGAGCACGAGCAGCAGGTCAACAAATTCTGACCCTGAATGTGAATAAGGACAACCAAAAAGCAATTGATTTTTATAGGAGCCAAGGATTTGTAGAAACCTACAAGGAGGTCATCGACATCGGCAATGGATATGTGATGGATGATGCGGTGATGGAATTAGCGCTTTAATTCTTTTTTTCGAGCACCGTATCCCAAAGAACCAGTCCATTGGCAGGTGCCGTGGGCACGGGAGTCCAGTCCCCTTCTGGATTTTCCAAGCGCTCCTGGATTTGCGCAGCATTCCAGTTCCAAATCGCATAGACCATCTTGCGCACCTGATGGTGCAAAAACCCCTGCCCAACTACCTCTATTACCCCAACTTGTGCTGGAGCAAAGGGAGAAGTCAAGTCATTTGACACAAACACAGAGACTGCCTCCACGCTCCTTTCGTAGGAAGATTTGGTAGAAGCTGCTTGGCAAAAAGCCTTAAAGTTGTGAACGCCTACAAACAAGTTTCCCAAGGCCTGCATTTGATCTAGGGAGTTGGAAAAGGGAACCGCGGAGACAAACGAGGAAGCAAAGGGATGAAAGTCCTGGGGAGAGGCGAAGAAATAGCGGTAGGTTTTTTGTCGGACCGATTGAATCAAATTAAAGTCCCGAGCAATGGGCTCGACCCCTTCTAGGTGAATATCTCCTCCAAGGTGAATATTGATCGTTTCTAAAAGAACTTCAAATTCAATTTCCTCCTCCACAAAAAGCTGCAAATAGCCCTTTCTACAGCTTACGCCAGAGTCCGTTCGGCTAGAACCAATCAAGGTAAAGGGGCGCTCCTCCAAGACAAATCGGAGTACTCGCTCCAGCTTCCCCTCTACCGTAGGCTGCTCGGGTTGCTTCGCCCATCCTTTGAAGCGAGCCCCAAAGTAGGAAATGGAAAAAAGGTAGGAGAAAGGTTTAGAAAGCATGAGCGCAAAGATAATAAGCAACTAGCTCCACCCATGAAGTAGATACCTTTTGTTAGTGTATTTGAAAAAAGGACACATGATTTTTTGGGGGAAAAGCAAACACCACCCCGTTTCGAGGTGGTGTTTTTAGTTGAAAGCTTAACTCAAAATTCGAGCTGCCAGCCAGTCTCCTAATTCGGATGTTTTGTAGGCCTTCCCTCCTTCTGCGATGTCTTCGGTGACGATTCCTTCAGCTAGCGATTGATTGACTACATCGCTGATCAATTTGGCTTCAGCTGCCAATCCAAATGCATAATCGAACATCATGGAAGCAGATAGAATGGTCCCCAGCGGATTGGCAATGTCCTTGCCAGCTGCTTGAGGGTAAGAACCGTGAATCGGTTCGAATAGCTTCACCTTGGCTCCCAAGGAGGCCGAAGGCATCAAGCCCATCGAACCAGAGATCACAGAGGCCTCGTCAGTCAAAATATCTCCAAAGAGATTCTCCGTGATCAACACATCGTAGGCCTTGGGCCATTGGATCAGTCGCATGGCCACGGCGTCTACAAATTCATACTCTACTTTTACATCTGGATACTCTGAAGCCAATTCTTGGACGGTTTCTCTCCACAATCTAGAAGTGGCCAACACGTTTGCCTTGTCCACACAGGTGAGTAGTTTTCTTCGCTTTTGCGCAGCTTCAAAACCCATACGCGCCAAACGCACAATCTCCTCCTTGCTGTAGACGTTGGTATCAAAAGCCTTGGTTCCTTGTTCGTTTCTACCTCTAGGCTCCCCGAAATAGATGCCTCCGGTCAGCTCCCTGAAAAAAACTAGGTCTACCCCATCCACTCGGTCCAACTTAAGGGGGGATTTGTGCACTAGGGAAGGAAAGGTAAAGGTGGGGCGAACATTGGCAAAGAGTCCTAATTTC
>JAXISU010000024.1:0-11201 GCA_034680425.1 Cyclobacterium sp. | reverse complement strand
GGGTATCCATATTGGCTTGCCCATGTCTCGCAAGGGCAAAGGCACGGGTGAAAAAATGCCGCCCAAAGTAAAAGAGTACAGGGATACTTAGTCCCAAACTAATCCATCTGCCAGGTTCCCAATCCATAAAAAACATGCCCAGTACGACGATGGGGAGGGCTGTGATTGCTGCGCCTAGGGTTTGCTGCTTGAGTTGCTCGTAATTTTTCTCCTGAGCTTCTGCCACAGATTCGTAAACTTCCTTGTTGCTGATAATCAGTCCGTAGCCTACCTCTTGCAGTGCCTGGTTGATGCCTTCTGCAGAGATGCGCTCGTCCCAGGATACAGCGACGCTTGAACTGGCATAATTGACTGCTGCTGAGTGAATTCCGTCCGTATGGATCAGAATCGTTTCCACGCTGGATGCACAGGCAGCACAGGTCATGCCCGTGACGGGGAAAGTTTGTTTATTGATTTTGGATGTAGCGGAATTCATGGCATCGATTACCCTTGAAAAATGCGCATTCTGAAACTAAAGTTCCAGAATGGTTAAAAAAGTAAGTAGACCAGGTTTTCCTGGATTTCCTTACATTTCAAGGATTCGTTGGATGTCCTTGGAGGATCCGAAAAGGACGAGAATGTCTCCAGCCTCAATTTTAGTATCACCATTGACTACACCTACTACTTTTTTGATGATCGATTTTTTACCAAGCATGTTGGTACGCTCAATCTCATGGATGATGGTAATCACGGTGACCTTGTATTCCTTTCTAAGGTTGGTCTCCTCCAAGGTCATGCCTACGTAGCGCTCAGGTGTTTTTACCTCGATCACGTTGTAATCATCTGAAAGGTCAAGGGAATCCAACACGTTTTTCATTTGAAGGCGCTTGGCCATCCGCTCTGCCGAATCCTCTTCTGGGTGTAAAATCTCGGTTATACCAATCGCTTTAATGACCGTTTCGTGCACCGGGTTGATGGCTCGGCTGATCAATCGCGTCACATTCAGCTGCTTGAATATGGCCGTCACCATGATAGAAGCGCCCACATTTTCCCCGATAGTGATGATAACGGCGTCTGCATCCTTGTAGGGGAGGGTTTTGACTGTTTCCGCATCGGTCGCATCCATGAGGATAGCATGCGTAATTTTGTCTTTGACTTGTTCGATTTTGATTTCGCTGGAATCTACTCCAACTACTTCGTGACCCAATTCGGTTAATCTGGCGGCGAGAAAGCCTCCAAAGCTTCCCATACCTACGATGATGTATTTCATAGTAGCACTGTATTAAGAGATGAATACCCCTTCCTGTGGATATTTATAACGCAGGGAGCGAGTTTTTTTGATAAAAGCAACCAATACGGTCAGGGTACCTACCCTTCCCAAAAACATAATTAAGGAGATCACTAGTTTTGAACCTGTGGTAAGTTTGGCTGTGATGCCCAAACTCAATCCTACAGTGGAGAATGCAGAGAATACCTCAAAAGCAACCTCTAGTATAGGTAATTCGGGGTTGAAAAACAGCACCATAAATACACCCAATCCAATTACGATGAAGGAGAGGAGCATTACTGCAAAGGCCTTTCGAACTGTTTCTGGGTCAATTTGGCGATTAAATACTTCGACGCGGTCTTTTCCCTTGGCGATGCTTATCGCATTCAATACGGCTACCGCAAAGGTGGTCGTTTTCAATCCACCCCCCGTAGAACCTGGGGAAGCACCGATCCACATCAGGATCAAGTAAATTAGGACCGTGGGAACGGCCAATTGAGTCATGTCTACGGTATTGAAGCCTGCAGTTCGTGGGGTCACCGATCCAAAGAAGGCAGTTACCAGTTTGCCATAGCCATCCAACCCTGAGAGTGTATTTTGCTCCTCAAAAATCCAATAGGTAATAAATCCGATCACTAATAAAATAAGGGTGGATACAGTAGTCAAACTGGTGTTGATGTTAAAGATTCGAGGAGTATGGTGGTACATGGAATCTTTTTTCATCCAGATATTGAACCAGTTGATACATATTCGCTTGGCTACTTGAGCATAGGATACAATCACTGGAAAGCCGATACCGCCCACAATGATGGAAATAGCCAAGATCAGATGCACATGGTATTCGGTACGAAACCCAACTTCATAGAGTCCATTAGTCAGCGTGGAGAACCCAGCATTGCAAAAGGCAGATATGGAGTGGAAAATGGAGAAAAATAAGCGATCGGAAAGAGAACTAAATAGGTTTCCATCCACAATAAAGAAGATACCGATCGCAACCAATAACTCAAAGCCTATCGTAAATAGGATGATTTTGATTAGCGTAGAACCAATCTTGCTAATGTTGTCCTCGTTAATGTAATCTTTGAGAAAAAGTTGGCTTTGCAGCGATTGGCTTCCCTTAAAGAAAAAGCCAAAAAAGCTGGTAAAGGTCATCATCCCCAATCCGCCAATTTGAAATAAAATCATGATGATTGTTTTGCCCATCCCAGTAAAGACCGTAGCGGTATCCACGACAATCAGACCAGTTACACATACCGCTGAGGTAGCAGTAAAAAAAGCATCAATCCAAGTAATTCCTCCTACGGTGGAATTGGGTAGCATCAGGAGAAGGGTACCTACCAAGATGACCAACAAAAAGCTTAAAATAAATATCAAGGCTGGATGAATGGCCATTTTGTTGACTCCAAGACTCAATCGGCTCAATTCAATAAAAAATAGCAGGACGATGAGGACATTGGTGAGGATCCCTTCGTAGGCTTGCAACCAGGTCCAACTGTCCATCCAACCAAACTGAATGCAGGCAGAAAAATGAAGTAGCAAGGTGAGAAAGACTTCCAACCGTCTCCTGCCTTTGCTGACATCCTTGTAAATAAAGAGGAGCCGATACAAGTAGTTTTGACCAAGCACAAAAAGTGCAATGCCATAAAGAAGGGAGTGGATAGGGAAAATGTTTTGATTTGGAAAACCCAAATCAAAAATCCAAACTAGGAAGATCAGCAAGGTGAAAATTACCCTGACGAAGCTGTTTGTTTTTCTTACCCACTGAAGGGCTAAAATTTGTTTGTCCGGATTTTTAAATAGCCCAGAGTAGCTCATTCTGTTCGATCTTGCGTCAAATGTAAAGGAGATTCACAGGATAATCCACAAAAATGTAATTAATTAATTTCAAGGCTCCTGACTCTATCGCATTTGGGTTTTTAAGGGGAATCGAGAGGCTTCCATTTTCCCAAGAGCAGGAATTTGGATTTAGCCTATTCGGCAGCCTGTTGATCAAATAATCCGATGGTTTCTTAATTTTTTTTGATCAAATCCTTAACTTGTTGTTACACTAACCAATCTACCGATGAGAAAAGTAACCAAAACCCTAGCTAGTTTGCTGCTCTTGGCATTCTTTTCCGCCACTTTGTTGACCTCTTGTGGTGGTAAAAAAGAGGAGGCTACGGAAGCAACAGATAGTACCGAACAAGCTGCTGAGCATCCAGAAGGCGGAGAACATCCAGAAGGTGGTGAACATCCAGCTGGAGGAGAGCATCCAACCAAGGATAGCACTTCTGGTAAGTAAGAAAAAAAGAGCCGAAAGGCTCTTTTTTTATGATTTCCGCTGGAAGGTAAAAGTGGTAGGTGCTTTGATTTCTTTGCCGCCCATTTCTAAATAGGGGTACACCAGAAAATTGATGGGCCCAGCAGTAGGGCCAGGATTCAATTCTAGGTCTCTTCCTCGGGTAAACTCAATCCGATTTGCTGGATGTCTTCCGAAGTAATAGGTAGCCAAGGCGGTGTATTTATTGGCCTCGCTGATGTCTACTGGCCACCATTTGCCATCTGCATAAAACTCCGCCCAGCAATGGTAGCCATCCATGCCCCCTTCGTTGCGGTCAGAAGGAATGGATGCGCCTATCGCAAAGCGAGCAGGAATGCCCACCGAACGTGCCAAAGAGATGAAGTAGGAGTGGAACTCCGAGCAATTTCCCGTTTTGGAGTCACAGGCATAATTGGAGTCTCCACGTCCAAAGTCCCCAAATTTCATGTAGCGCATCGTTTCGATGATGTAATCGTATAATCTCCGTGCTTGAATCAAGTGGGATTCCTTGATTTTTTCTCCTAAAGCCTCTTTCGCAATTTCTTCAAAGCGTCCTCCCACAGGCATCAATTTATTTCCTGTGAGGTAGGCGGAAGGGTTGGGCAGGGCTTCGGCATAAGGACCTTTTTCGCTACGGGTCACAGCATAGGAAATGGAAATTTGCTGTCCACTGTGCTCCGGGCCAAGGCTCATGTAGAGGACCTCGTTTTTATTTCCTTGGTCTTTCAAGACTTTGCTGGGTACGGGTAACTTCTTTTCCAAGATTTGCACTTCTTGAAATGCATCCGTTAAGGCCATAGGAACCCAGATTTCAGCCGACTCGGTGAGGGTGGGTAGGGTAATGGTATAATAAAATTCGAAACTATCTTTTCCTTCCTTTACACCAAGGAGGGAGTTGTCTGATTGCTCTAGGGGCATTTTGTACCAGGTTTTGTCTGTGTTTTGTTTCCAACTGTAATAGGGCTTTCCATTTAACTTATGCACGGAAGTTTGGGTAATATTCATGTTCCCGGGTGTGCCTTCCATAAAAAAGTCCACATCGTACACGTCCCCACTTTCGTCTACCAAGTCTACACAAGCAAAGTGGCTGTTTGGACCCAGGTTGGATAGGTATTCGGTATGGACCCGGACCAACTTCATTTTCAAGTCATGGTTTTCATCTTTTACGGGAAAAAAGCCCCCATTCTCCTGGGTGGTGAGCGAGATGTAGTTTTTGATCTCCTGCTCGATTTCCGCAATGGCCAAAGGCGCTTCTGCTTTCTTTTCGCTGGTTTCTGATTGATTACAAGCCTGTAGGCCCAATACCAGGAGCAAGGCAAGTACCATTCGGTAGGGACGGAAGGATGTATTCATTAGTCGAATTTTAGATTTCATCAGCCCAACAAGGTAGAAAGTACAAGGTAAAACAAAGATGGGCAAATTAAGCAGCCCAAGCCCGTGTAAAAGGTAGCAGTGACAGCTCCATAAGGAACCAAAGTGGGGTCGGTGGCTGCCAATCCCGCGGCTACTCCACTGGAAGTACCCATGATACCCCCATAGGCCATCGCGGCACCTGGAGAATTTAAGCCGATCCATTTGGCCAATACAGGAGTTAAAATGGTCACAGCGATGGTCTTGACCACTCCCGTACCGATACTTAGGGCGATGACCTCAGAGGAAGCTCCTATAGCGCCTCCTGTGACTGGTCCTACGATATAAGTACAGGCGCCTGCTCCGATGGTGCAGAGACTGATTGCGTCGCGGTAACCCATCATCCAGCCTAAGGCCACTCCAAATCCGAAAAATAGTCCAATTCCGAGGACCAAGGAGATCAAACCTAGCATTCCGCTCTTGCGGATCAGCAGGAAACTAGCCCCCGTAGCCGTAGCCACGATGGCGAAATCACGAAACATGGAGCCTCCCAAGATTGAAAGTCCCTTGAAATAGGTGAGGTCAGCAAGTCCTTGTTCACCTTCGGCCAAAACGCCTCCCAAGTAGCCTAGCACCAAAGCCAAGCCAATGGCTAAGGCCGAACCAGGAATGCGTCCATTCAAGCCCTTTTTTGAAAACAAATCTGTCGCCCAAGTAAGGATGCCTACAAAGAGAAAGGCGACGATGAGTCCATTTTTGTCTAGTATGACTTCGAGTTCCTTCATTTTTCTGGATTTACTTGCTTGAGTAAGATTTTCACTACCCCAAATGCGAGGAGTACAGGTAGTGTGCCAGCCAGTAATGCCAATACTCCAGAAGAGACAGCTGATTTTACGTTCAAACTTGCAGACATGGCAATCACAATAGGGATGTAGAGTTTGTTCCAAAACTCCAGACCAAATCCGAACTCCCCATTCCACCAGCCTTTGCTTGTTACATATTCTTTGCTGAGCAGCAAAAATACCATCGCAAATCCGACACCTCCGACATTGGCGTCAATTCCCAGCCAGGTACCTAGGATTGCTCCGCACCACATCCCGAGCAGGAAGCAACAAGCAAGTAAAGCAAGTCCTTTGATCATCTCGATTTTGGTTTAGGTTGTTGAGGAAAAGATTGATTTCAATTCATTTTTGACCACTTTCCCCATCGCATTGCGGGGTAGGTCTGCAAGGATCTGGTAGACCTTGGGTGATTTGTAGGTGGGTAGGCGCTCCTTCAACCAGTCTTTCAATTCCCTGAGGTTCAGTTCTCCTTCGAGTACCAGCACCGCGGCTACCAATTCGCCCCATTCCTCATTAGGAATGCCAACTACCGCGCAGTCTTTGACCAACTCATGATTTCTGAGCACCTCTTCAATTTCTAAGGCGGAGATTTTGTAGCCACCAGATTTGATGATGTCGATGGAATCTCTACCCAAAATCCGGTAGTAGTTGGCTTCAATTACCGCGATATCTCCTGTTTTAAACCAGCCTGATTCTGTAAATGCTTTGAAGGTAGCTTCTTCTTTTCCCCAATACTTGGCAAAAACGCCTGGCCCTTGGATTTGGATTTCCCCAGGAAGGCCTGTCGCTACTTCTTGATCCTGCTCATCGACCAATCGCACTTGAACGCCAGGTAATGGAGTACCGATGTAGCCTGCACGGCGCTCACCCTGGTAGGGATTGCTGATGGCCATACCGATTTCAGTCATGCCGTAGCGCTCCAGAAGAGTATGACCGGATACTTGCTTCCATTTTTCCATCACCGACACGGGAAGCGCTGCAGATCCGGACACCATCAGTCGAAAGGAATTCATGCAGTTAGTAAGCGCTGCTTTCTTCGTTTCTGAATACGAGTCAAATTCTGCAATGAGTTTGAAATAGATGGTAGGTACGGCCATAAACACGTTAACCTTGCCTTCTAGGAAAATCGAAAATACGGTATCAGCTTGGAAGGGATGGAGAAACTGTAGCGTGGCACCTGCCCAAAGTGCACAGGAAACCACATTGACTAATCCATGTACATGGTGTAGTGGAAGTAGGCAAAGTGTGTGGTCGCTAGAAGTCCAATTCCAGGCTTCAATCAGCGTGCTGATTTGAGCTTCTAGATTGGCGTGAGTAGTGAGCACCCCTTTGGGCAAACTTGTTGTGCCGGAAGTGTATAAAATCAAGGCTCCTCGATTCAGGTCTATTTCAGGAAGAGGAGCAGTTACAGATCCTACCTGCAGGTCTTCTACCAGGTGCAGGGGAATTCCTTTTTCTTGAGCGTAATCTTGGAGTAGTTCACAAAATGAAGGCTCCACCACCAAGGCTGCCGCTTGCGTATCCTCAATCGCATAAGCCAAGGAAGGAAGTGGGTAACTTAAACAGAGAGGAACAGCTATGCCTCCGGCTTTCCAGATGCCCCAGATTGTAGCCACATGATTTAGCCCAGGAGATACCATGAATGCAATGCGCTCCTGCTCCAAATCGGATCTCCCTGTAAGCAGTTGATGGGCGATTTGAGAGCTTTTTTGCCAAAGGCTTTCGTAGGTATGCGCTCCTTGAGCATCAAGGATTGCAATCGAATCGAGACGTTGCTGGGCTTGGGTAAAAAGGGTGAGCATGGAACTAATTTTCTGAAATATAAAAAAAACACCGTCAGGAACTAGGTCCTAATTCATTTGTGGTGCCTAGGTACCCCAGATGCTCGGAAGCTTGGATGCTTAGGTTAGCTCGGATCAATACAATTGAATATTATCCGATTATGTGCCAAAAGCTGCTTGATCCACCATAAGCAAGGAATTTGTTTGGTTTACTGCTCCAGCAGGGATACTTGCATCCTGCTTCAGCAAGCGCTGCACCATCTCTTGCTTTTCGGCACCCGTCACGATCCAAAGGATTCGTTTGGCGGAATTGAGAAGGGGATAGGTGAGGGTCATCCGGATTCTCCCTTGGTAGAGTTGCTCCGTACAGGCCACATCTCGATCGTTTACCTCCAGTACCCCATCTCCTGGGACTAGGGAGGCCGTATGTCCATCACTTCCCAGTCCGAGGTGGATCAGGTCGAGTCCTTCGCTTTCCGTGATCTCGTGGATGAGTTGGGCATATTCTTTTGATCCGACATCCAGGTCTTCGGCAGTCACTGGCATGGGGAAAATACGCAAGCGAGTGACTAGGGGGCTTCCTTCGATGACTTGAAACAATTGGGTTAGGTTGCGGTCTGCATTTCCATCTGGCGCGACCCGCTCATCCACTTGAAACAGGTTGACCCGCGTCCAAGGCAGGGATGCTTTGGAGAGAATTTTCAGCATTTCCCAGGGGGTACGTCCACCGCTGATGGCCATGGAAAATGATTTTTTATGGGCAAGCGTTTCCCGAATGAGTTGCTCAATGTAAGCTGCAGCCGCTTCGGCTACCTGATCCGCTGAAGGAAAGATTTCAGTTTTTAGGCTCATTTTTTAGGCAGAGTAGGATTATTCCATCCTCCAGGAGGGCAGATCAATTCGTTGACTTCCTCTGGTCCCCAGGTCCCCGGGGCATAGTCAAATACAGGAGAGTCGGAATGCAGGTACTCATCCACCAACTTCCAGGCCTCTTCCACATAGTCCTGACGTGCAAAATGCGTGGGATCTCCCGCCATCGCATCGGTCAGCACACGTTCGTAGGCATCTTTTTCATTTGGAAAAGGAGTGGGGTTGCCTTGTACTTCGGAAAGTACCGAAGCCATGTCTTCCCCAGGAGCCATGATCAGCATCCCGAAGGCGACGGTCACGTCTGGGCTAATTCGAAAACGGATGTGGTTGGGTTTGGAGGCAATGGAAGAATAAGCCGAAGGATGGTGTTTGAAGCGCACCAAGATCTCTGTGCAGGTAACCGGTAGGTTTTTGCCAGCGCGAATAAAAAAGGGAACTCCTTCCCAGCGTGGGGAATTGATGTGAAGCCGCATGGCGGCAAAGGTTTCTGTTTTGGAATTTTCTCCTACGGCTTTTTCCTGAAGGTAGCCTTGGTACTGTCCTCGGACCACGTCTTGAGCTCGGAGTGGGGTAATGGCTTTCAATACCTTCACTTTCTCGTCTCGAATGGATTCACTGTCCAAGGATTGGGGAGGCTCCATGGTCAAGTTGCATAGGATTTGGAAAAGGTGGTTTTGGATCACGTCGCGGATGGCGCCGGTCACGTCGTAAAAGGCTCCTCTGCTTTGGATGCCAAAATCCTCCGCCATGGTGATTTGCATGGATTCGATGTGCTTCTTGTTCCATACCGGCTCCAGTAGTGAGTTGACAAAACGGAAAAACACCAGGTTATTCACCGGTCTTTTGCCCAAATAATGGTCGATTCGGTAAACGGAACTCTCGGAGAATTTGGAAAGTAATAACTTATTCAAGTCCCGAGCAGAGGAATAATCCGTGCCAAAGGGCTTCTCTACGATGATTCGGGCTCCTTTTGCGCAACCGGATTGCTCGAGTTGTGCGATAATGCTTGGAAAAAGCACAGGAGGTATAGCCAAGTAATGCGTTGGGTTTTGGGCAGTGCCTAGGGCTTCACGGATGCGGAGGAAGGTTTGCGGATCGGTGTAATCACCTCCTACAAAAGCAAGTTGCTGAAGAAATTTCGAAAAGGTTTCCTCCTCGTAGTCTCCGTAGCGTTGAATGCTGTCTTTGGCACGTAGTTGTAATTTTTCAAGGTCGTAATCCCCACGAGCAACGCCGATGATAGGGACATGTAGGTGACCTCGCTTGATCATTAGGAAGAGGGCAGGAAATATTTTTTTGAAGGCCAGATCGCCGGTAGCCCCATAAAATACCAGCGCGTCTGAGTTTACTTGAGCCATAAAAGAGTTGATCGAGAAATTGGTGTGGCAGAAAGCAATTTAAAAAGAGAAGTAAAGCAAGTGCAGGTAGTTAAAATTGGTAGTTTCCTTCCCACAACTTGAATCCACCTGCAAAGGCATTTTTATTGGAACCCAGCCTGCAATTTGCGGGTAGATCTTCTAGGTGCTTGGAATTTCCTCCACCGAGGACAATTTCATCCGGTTGGAAGCAATTCTGAAAGCGTTCGATGGTTTCGATAACCAGTTCCTTCCACTGCTTTTTTCCAAGGAGGCTGAGGTTGGCATTGCCCACATGGCTTTCAAAGGTGCCATTTCGGAAGGGGAGGTGTCCACCTTCTAGAGGTAATATTAGTTGATCGTAAACCATGGCGGTACCCAGTCCGGTACCAAAGCCCATAAATAGAAGTTTGCCTCCCTCGTAACTTCCCAAAGCCTGCATGGCGGCATCGTTGATGACCTTAACTGGGCATCCGAATGCTTTTTCAAAGTCGAATCCCATCCAACCCTTGCCTAGGTTCACCGGGTCAGACACGATTTTGCCCTGCTTGACTACGCCAGGGAATCCCACAGTCACCACTTCAAACTTCCAACCTGCTTCTGCCGTCGCTTTTTGAACTAAGGCTACGAGTTGGTCAGGAGTGAAGTCTACACCAGATGGAATTTTGATGCGCTCAGGCTGTCCTGTCGCGAGGATTTTGATGTTGGAACCACCGATGTCTATGACTAATACATTCATATTTGGGCTGCTGTTGGTTTAGGGCTATTGGACTAACCGAGATCCGAATGAAAGGTTTCCAAATCGCTCCTTAAAGATAGTACATCATCCGGCTAAACCGAATAAAATTTTGTGGTTCACTGCTAAATTTTTACTCCCTCAAAGGCTTCAATTTCTTCACGAATTCCTAGATAGGGGACAGTTTTCTTTTGCTCAATTTATTTCAAATCCTTGTAAACTACATTTCGTAGTTCGTTGCTAAAGTAGAACCCGTAAGGATTGGGGTTACCTACCGATGCCACTTGGGTCATGAATACCACCACCAACTTCTTGGCTGGGTTGATGAAAAAGTGGGTGGAGTTGGCACCACCCCAGAAATACTCTCCCTTGGCTTCCGCGGGTCGATTGGCCATTTTTGGCTCTTGGACGATGGCAAAACCCAATCCAAAGCCATGGCCTGGTTCCAAGTTTAAAGTACCCAACGCATCGTTTCCTATTCCATTTACCAAGGGCGCGTAGGCATCGCTACTGTCCAACAGATCTGCATCTTTGGTTTGGTCCTGGAGCATGAGGGCTACTGTTTCAGATTTGAGGATGCGTTTGCCTTTCAATTCGCCTTGGTTGAGCATCATTTCTCCAAACCGGACGTAATCGGCCGTGGTTGTGAATAGTGCATTGATCCCTGCAAATAGCGTATTGCCCGAAGCAGTGGGCTGCCCCATGGTGCGGGTAAGGGTACT
>JAXISU010000023.1:0-11294 GCA_034680425.1 Cyclobacterium sp. | reverse complement strand
TTTTTCAACCTAGAAAAGATGGTCTCCAGGTCATTTTCTTCAAAAAGCGTGTTTGTAAAGGAGTTTTCCCGGTTGTTATTGGAATACAAGGTTAAGAAACTCAATTCCTTTCCTTTCTTCTCAAAGGTCTTCGTATAGTTCAAACTCACGTCCACCGAATTGGAGTTGTCCAGCGTGTTGCTTTCTCGGTTTTGCTGAGCGCGTACCACGTTATTTAAAGAATTCTGAGTAAGGAAATTGTACTGCCAGTTTTCGGAATTTCGAATACCAAAATTGACTGCTCCAGTAATGAAGTTTTTGTCATCGATTTCGTAGTCTACTCCAAAATTGTAGCGTCCAAAAATTTCGCTTCGTTCGGTATCTGCAGACTGTTGGGAAGTAGAAACGCTTCCATTGGCAAGGTTGGTCACTTGCTTGTTTTCAAAGCTTCCGAGGATATTGTATCCTGAACGGCCAAATCCACCTAAGGAAAAGCCCATTTTGCCTTTGCGCGCCGATCCTTGAAGACCCAAGTTGGACCCTCTCCAGCCTGCCGCAGAATTGATATTCAGCGTCATCCCTTGCAGGTTGTTTTTCTTAGTGACGATATTGATCACCCCTGAGGTACCTTCCGCATCAAATCGTGCTGAGGGCGAAGTGATGACTTCCACCGCCTTAATTTCGTCTGCAGGGATTTGTCTCAAGGCATCCGCAATGGAAGAAGCTGCAATAGCCGAGGGACGATTATCGATCAATACAAGAATGTTGGAGCTCCCACGCATGGATACATTGCCATTCAAATCTACGGATAGCATGGGCACACGGCGCAATACATCTGTCGCATCTCCCCCCGCAGTGGTTCGGTCATTTTCCGCTTTGTAGATTGTGCGGTCTACTCGTTCTTCAATAAGTTCTCGCTGTCCCTGCACGGTGATTTCTTGCAATGCTACCCCTTCATCTGTAAGCGCGATTTCACCCAAATTGAGATCCACGTCCAAGGAATTCACGGTAATGGAACGCTTGACCGTCTCGTAGCCTAGGAAGGATAATTGGAGTTCGTAGGTGCCTAGAGCAAATCCGGTGATGTAAAAAACGCCGTTTCCGTCAGCCACAGCACCCGCAACGGAAACTTCCGAGCCAGTTTTGTACAGTGCAGCAGTGGCATAGCCTACTGGGCTGCCTGTCTTGAGGTCTTTCGCTACCCCAGTGATTCGGGTAGGTTCTTTCTTTTCACTCGTCTGTTGGGCTTGTACCCAACTCAAAGAGAGCAATTGAAAAAATAAGAGAAGTAATGTTACTTTTTTCATGGTTTAGTTTTCAAAGAGACTTTTATAGTCTCCCTATATACCACAAAGGTGGGGGTAATGTTTGGCCTGCTCAAATCCGATAGACCAGTACAAGTCCCACGTCGACCAACTCCCCAAAAAGAAAGACCAATACTTTCCCCTTCAAATGGGTAGGATTGATGCGTCCATTCAGCCTCTTGGTGGGGAAGAATGGGTTATTGGTAGATTTGATTGGGAAAGGAAAAAGAAAATAGTTTAGCTTCACCATTGAAAATCAAGACCATGTTCTCACAAACACGAAAAAGAAAGCTTTCCATTTTGGTTCACCTACTCGGTTGGATCATGCTCTGTGTGGTTTTGCTTATCCTTTCCCCGCTCTCATGGCGGATGGGAGAACTAGAGTTACCAGTCCAATTCTGGTGGAAGCAAATCTACCTGGTAGGGCTATTGATCTCGATTTTTTACTTGAATGCATGGGGTATCGTTCCCAAATTTCTACTCAACGGAAAAAATTACCTCTACTTACTGGTCATCCTTCTGGGAGCTGTTCTTTTTTATGGACTCATCGTTTATTTCGAACAGTTTATCCACTATGGGCAAAAAATGCATGAGCTTTTCAATCCAGGCAAGCCCTATCTTCCCAACAAGCGCTGGGTGCCTGGAGATGTATTCCAAATGCTCCTGTATGTGATTTCCATTGGCCTGAGTACCTCTGTGGCTTTGGTAGAAAAGTGGCAAAAAGACGAGTCTTTACGTGGGGAACTGGAGCGTCAGCGCATCAATACGGAACTATCCTACTTGAAGGCACAGATTAACCCTCATTTCTTTTTCAATACGCTAAACAACATCTATTCCTTGACCACCTTGGATGTGAGCAAGGCACAGGAAGCCCTATTGAAGCTTTCTCGAATGATGCGGTACGTGCTCTATGAAAATCAAAAAGACACCACCCTGCTCAGCAAGGAGGTAAAATTTATTGAAGATTACCTGGAATTGATGAAAATGCGCCTTTCTCAGAAAGTGCATCTTTTGGTGAAGTTGGAAGAACCCAAGGAAGATTTGATCATCGCACCCATGCTTTTTCTCCCCTTCCTAGAAAATTGCTTCAAGCATGGGGTGAGCTCTCAACAGGAATCTGAGATCAGCATCAGTTTGGAGGTAATGGGCGATACCGTGTTTTTTGAAGCAAAAAATTCAATTTTTCCCATACCTCCAGATAGTCCTGAAGCATTGGAAAATGGCATCGGGCTGGTCAACACCCAACGACGATTGAGCTTGCTTTACCCAGAAAAACACCGCCTCAAATTGGGAAAAGATGAAAATTCTGGCCAATATGGAGTACATCTGACCATCAATCTGGCATGAAAATCTCCTGTGTAGCCATCGATGACGAGCCCTTGGCGCTTGACCTACTCAGTAAATTTATCCAACAAACTACCTTTTTGGAGCTTGTAGGCAAGTTTTCCAATGCAATCGAAGCCTTGGGGTTCATCAATCAGCACGAGGTGAATCTGATATTTATGGACATCCAAATGCCAGATTTATCGGGAATGGAGCTTGCCAGAATCTTGGATGGGAAGAAAAATTCGGCCCATACTCGAGTGATTTTTTGTACTGCCTACCATCAATTTGCTTTGGAAGGCTACAAGGTTGAAGCCTTGGACTACCTGCTCAAGCCCTACAGCTACGAAGACTTTTTGGCTGCGGCCACCAAGGCTTATCAATACTTTGGGAGAATTGGGACACCCGCTCAGCCAACCGCTTCCGCAAGTCAAACTCCATCTGTTGATTATATTTTCTTGAAGGTAGAGTACCAATTGGTCAAAGTTGTACTCAAAGACATCACACATGTGGAAGCCTACAAGGATTACGTCAAGGTACATTTGAAATCCAAAAACCACCCCTTGCTTTCGCTTACTTCGATGAAAAACATGGAAGAACTCCTTCCAAAGGATCGGTTTATGCGGGTGCATCGCTCCTTCATCATTTCCTTGGACCACATCGATTCCATCGCCAAGAATGTAATCCATATCGGGGATCAACAAATCGCCGTGGGCGACTTGTACAAAGATCAGTTTTCAGAATTTGTCAGCCGCTGGACAAGTTAAACACGAAAAACTGTCACTAGACCAAATCTTCTAGCTTTCCTAGCCCTTCCCGCAAGCAAATCACTTCTTCGCCCGTACAGTCCAGGATGGTAGATGGAATCGCAGCCCCATATCCCCCATCGATGACCAGATCCACCTCATGCTGGTACTTTTCAAAAATCAATTCCGGATCCGTGCTGTATTCAATCGCGTCTTCTTCTCCCTGAAGCAAGGAAGTGGACAAAATGGGATGCCCTAGCAAATCCACAATTGCCCGAGGTATCCCATGGTTGGGGACACGAATCCCCACCGTCTTTTTCTGGCTATGCAGCATTTTGGGCACCTGAGAGTTGGCCTCCAAAATAAAGGTAAAAGGCCCAGGGAGTCCCTTTTTCATTAGTTTAAAAATAGGCTTGGAAATCACCCGGGTGTACTGGGCCAGGTGACTGAGGTCTGAGCAGACGATGGAAAAATTATGTTTTTTGGGATTGATGCCCTTGATCCTGCAGATTTTTTCAACTGCGCGGGGCTGGTTGATGTCGCAACCGAGTCCATAGACTGTATCGGTGGGGTAAATAATTACCCCACCATCTCGGAGTACCTCCACCACCTGCTTAATTCGCTTTGGATCCGGGTTTTCTTCATACAATCGGATAAATTCCGCCATGGTTTCTTAGGTTAATCCCAGTAGATCCTCCCATTTGGACTGCACTTCTTGAACGAGCGGAAGATCTGCTGGCGCCCAATTCAAAGATAGGAGATCATCTTTGTTCAGCCACTGACTTTGGGCATGTTCCGTCAGTTTCAGGCTGCCTCCTTGCCAGGTAGCAAAAAAGGGGATTAACTGAATCTTCTTGGTGGGGTAATGATGCAGGACAGGAGTCAAGCTGCCACAGATTCTAATTTCAATAGATAGCTCCTCCCTTATTTCTCGGAGCAGGCAATTTTCTGGGCTTTCGCATGGCTCCACTTTTCCTCCGGGGAACTCCCAGCAACCTGGTAAATCCATGGCAGCACCACGCTGGGTGGCCAGGATTTTCCCCTCATGAAAAAGTACGAGACAGCTGACTTGGATGGGGTTCATTGCAAAAGGAAAACGACTGAGGATCGAAAAGTGAGGAATTATTTAAATACGTGAAGAAACACAAAAATGCCACTTTTATTCGATACATGGCTCTTTGAAGTTATCCAATTCGGCTCGGCTATGGCACAGCCGATGGAGAAGGTGATCCCTTGACGAATATTTTCTATTTTTGTTTCTATGCAAATCGAGAAGCGCAAAAAACTACTCCTGGTCCTCCTGATTTCAGGTTCGGTATTGGCCATTTCCATGACCTTTTACTTCTACCAGGTATTTCTAAGCCCCAATACCTTGCAGGATAAGGAGGAACCCTACCTCCTAAAAATTCCTTCTGGGTCAGTTTATTCCCAAGTAGCCGATCAACTTTACAACGAAAAGGTAATCAATGAGGCCTTGAGCTTCAGCTTTGTGGCCAAACTTCTGGGCTATCAGGAGGCTGTAAAACCAGGATTGTACCAAGTGGAACCCAACATGAGTAACCTGGACTTGGTGCGCATGCTGCGAGCCGGAAGGCAAGTTCCAGTACAGGTGACCTTCAATACCATCCGGACTAAGGAAGAGCTTGCAGAAAAAATCACAGCCAACCTCGAGGTGAGCGAAGAACAATTTTTAGCCTTACTTCAGGATTCGGTATATATCCGCAGCTTGGATTTTGAGGAGGAGACGATCCTAAGCTTATTTATTCCAAACACCTACGAGTTTTGGTGGAATACCTCGGCTGAAGGGGTAATTGAGCGCATGCAGGAAGAATACCAGAAGTTTTGGACCGAGGAACGGAAACAAAAAGCAGCAGCCTTGGGGTTGAGTCAAAAAGAAGTGAGTACCCTAGCTTCTATCGTACAAGCGGAGAGTCAAAAATCCGATGAACGCGCACGAATCGCGGGTGCCTACCTCAATCGCCTTCGCATAGGCATGGCTTTGCAAGCAGACCCAACCCTGGTTTTTGCAGCGGGAGATTTTAGCATTAAGCGCCTTACTGCCAAGCAAATGGCAATTGACAGTCCTTACAATACCTACAAATACGCGGGGCTACCTCCTGGACCCATCAACCTTCCGGATATCAATTCCTTGGATGCGGTTTTGAATGCAGAAAGTCACAATTACCTCTATTTCTGCGCCAAGGAAGATTTTTCTGGCTATCATTCCTTTGCGGTGAGCTATTCCGAGCACCTCAACAATGCGCGGCGCTACCAACGGGCGTTGAACGCTGCTAACATTTACTGATATGTTTAAAGCCAAAACACAGATTCGGGTACGCTACGCAGAGACAGACCAGATGGGCTACGTCTACTACGGCAATTATGCGATGTATTTCGAAGTGGCGCGCGTAGAAGCTTTGCGTTCTGTGGGATTTTCCTACCGAGAAATGGAAGATAGCGGCATCCTGATGCCAGTATTGGAAAGCCACATTAGCTACCTCAAACCAGGTAAATACGATGATTTGCTCACCATCCATACTGTAATCCCTGAGCTTCCTGGCGTAAAAATTCGTTTTGAGTACCAGGTAAGTAACGAGGCCGGAGAACAAATTGCGAGAGGATGGACTACCTTGGCTTTTCTCAAAAAGGAAAACCACCAACCGACTCGGCCACCTAAGGATTTGCAAGAATTGCTTCATCCCTATTTCAACTAAGTTAAGCTCGCTGTGATCAAGGAAAGAATTTCTAAGTGGAGGATACGGTTTCAGCTAAAAGCTCGGGCCTTGAAAAAAATTCACTTCGGAAGTCAAAGCAAAAATCTATACGATGTCCTGCGGATTTTTATACAGCAACTCAAAAAGGATGATATCAACGAGCGTGCTGGTTCCATGGCCTTTAGCTACACCATCGCCTTGTTTCCCTTGCTTTTGTTTTTACTGAACCTAGTTCCTTATTTACAGGATTTTTTTCCCTTAGTCACTACACAAAATATCCTATCCTTCGTTCAGGGGATTATGCCTTGGGATGTGTATCTCAGCATCGAATCTACCTTACTGGATATCGTGTCCAAACCTAGACAAAGCCTCCTTTCCTTGGGTTTTTTCTTTGCACTATTTGCCTCCACTCAGGGAGTGGTGTCGATGATGAATTCCTTCAATTCCGTGTATAAAACCAAGGAGAATCGAGGCTGGCTTGCCAGTCGAGGTATTGCTGTAGCCATCGTATTGGTTTTAGTGGTGACCATTCTTGCGGCAAGCTCAGTTATGATTATTGGAAGCTTTCTAATTACTGAATTGAAGGAAACCAACTTGTTTTCGAGTGGGTTTGTGATCTTCCTATTCAACACCCTCAAATTCTTTATTCTCCTATTTGTATTTTACCTGACTTCGGCATTTATCTTTCGTTTTGCGCCAGCTATCCACGACAAGTGGAATTTCTTTTCTACGGGGGCACAGCTTGCAGGACTTTTGATTACGCTATCCTTTTACGGCTTTATTTTTTACTTGGAAAATTTTGCGAGCTACAACAAACTCTATGGCTCTATCGGCACAATCATCGCTTTGATGTTATGGCTTTACCTGACCTCAGTCATCGTACTCGTTTGCTTTGAAGTGAATGTGAGTTTTGACTTGGCAGAGGAAAAGCAGCGAAACAGGGACAATTTGAAAAAGCTGTTGGCCGACTCTAAAAAACAGTAGGGAGCTTATCTTTTCACAAGGCAATATGCGATTGGAGGAGTACCAGTTTAGGAGGAGTTCGAATTAATTCTGATTTGATATGACCCGTGTCAAACGGCTATTTTGAAAAATAACCTCAAAAAAATCAAGGACTTACAATAAAAAGCAGGAAAGGTGTTGGCATAACTCCTTCAATACCCTATTTTTGCAAACTCGATGACCTATCGATACGCTTTAGAGGAGTGGCAGAGTGGTCGATCGCGGCGGTCTTGAAAACCGTTGTACCGTGAGGTACCGGGGGTTCGAATCCCTCCTCCTCTGCATTGAATCAAAAACCCTTGTAAACATCAGATTTACAGGGGTTTTTCTTTAAGGAAACTAAGGTGGCTAGCTGGAAGAAGAAGCGCTTTGAAATTGATTTTTATTGAGTCTTGAATTTGGTTCTTCAACCAAAAATTGGATTGGGCAAGAAATCTGCTGTAGCCAAAGCGGCTTTTGATCACTGCTAGTCAAGCGATTGGATTTGGACCCCTAACAGCAACTTGTTACAAAAAAAGCGCTTGTTCTTTTAAACAAGCGCTTTTTCATTTTTAAATAAACCTATTACTTTAGCTGCCAACCAAAGGCAAAAGCAGGTTAATGCACATTACAACTAGTGGATGTTTTTAAAAATAAAATTAGCAATCACTATAAATGTAGTAAGAATAAAATACCACTTGATAACGCTAGCTCCATGCTTTAATCGAAAGGAAAGGTGCATTACCAATAGCATCATTAAGCCGATGATAAAGGATAAAGGTGGATATAAAATAAAGCTCTCGTAATAATCTCCTTTGAGGAGTGCAATCAATGATCTTTGCATACCACAGCCAGGGCATTCTAAGCCAAACAATTGCTTATTGAAGCATTGCAGCATATTGCCTTCTAGCCAGCTAATAAACTCACCCATGTTAGGTCAAAATTAAAATTGATCCCAAGGCATTGCAGACAAAGCGGCCATTCCATAAATGAAAAATACAACAATGACATAAAGAAAATAAAGAGCAGACAAAGCAAGTCCGATTATCGCACAAAGCTTTCCTGTTTTCAAATTCTTTAAGGATGCAGGTGTATATTTATCAGGGTTTTCCAAATACAACTTATTGCTACTTGAAGCTAAGAAGAGGGCTACTACACCTAAAACAATCCCTACAAATCCATAACAGCAGCAAGTTACTATTGAAAGAATTCCTAGTACCAATACTGCAGTGTGATTTGGCAATTCTTCTTGCTTAGAATTACTTGAGAATGATGTGTTTTGTTCCATGATTAAAATTTAAAGGTTATTTTTAAATCTAATGAATTATTAATTATCAAAAAAAATTTAATTTTTTGTATTTCTATTAATGGTTTCATTTAATCCGTACTTGTTTGGTAAATATTAAATGTGATTTTTAATATCCTCAAAATCTATCCTCAGAGAAAATAAAAAAATCAGAACTACAACTATGGGCTAGTTTATAAATGGGAGTTTACATTTTGCCAAAGTGAAAAACATTTAGTTCTACCAATTCTGAAACCATATTTTCCATAAAAATTAGTTTGGAAAGCCTAAAAAAAATTATATTTTTATTCCAATTCTCACCCATAGCTGCCCAAAGAAAAAACCCTTACGCCTTATTCCATTTCCCAATAATTAGTTTTTGAGTAACAACTAACTATCCAGTTTAAGGGCGGACCCTTGAGAAAAGGAAACCAAATACCCGCATTTAACCATACTTCTCCGTTTTCAGCACCCCATGAACCCACACCTTCTTTCTTCTGGGCATTTACTATACAACCGCTATTCTATTCAGCAAACTTTAGGACAGGGAGGTTTTGGCATTACTTACCTTGCTTATGACCAGAAGTTAGAGCAGGAAGTGTGTATCAAGGAACTGTTTATCTCTGGAAATAGTACCCGTGGAGCAAACATGACGGTGCAATCCCAGGGGAATTCTTCCTTTTCTTTTCAAGAGTTTGTAGATCGTTTTTTGCAAGAGGCCAGGCAGCTAGCACGCTTCCAACACCCCAACATCGTGCGGGTAATCGATATTTTTCAAGAGAATAATACAGCTTACACGGTAATGGAGTTTGTGAATGGGGAGACCTTGAAACAACGCGTGCAACGCACAGGGGCTTTAGAAGAAAAAGAGGCCATGCAGCTGATCAATCAGCTCTTGGACGCAGTGGAGGCAGTTCATGCCAAAGGCATGCTACATCGGGACATTAAGCCCGAAAACATTTTGATCAGCCCTGAGGGTCGCGTGGTCTTGATTGACTTTGGATCTGCTAGGGAGTTTGCTGAGGGAAAAACCACCCACCAGACTGCGATGATTACTCCGGGTTACGCACCTCCCGAACAATATTCTGAACGAGCCAAAAGAGGTCCCTTTACCGACATTTATGCCTTGGGAGCGACCTTGTATTTCTTGCTGACTGGTGAAAAGCCCATCGCTTCCACAGATCGAAGTTTTGAGGAGCTACCTGCTCCGCATCAGCTCAACCCCAAGGTAAGTAGTCAGGTATCGAGTGCGGTGCTTTTGGCCATGGAGATGAAGCCTGAAAATCGATTTCAGGATATCGCAGAAATGAAGGGGGCAATAAATAGCCTCATCAACGCCAGTCCTAAAAAGGTGATAAGTTCCAAAAGGTCAGTTAGTTCTACTAAAATTGAGGATCGCTCTAATGTAAAATCGGAAGAAAAAATACCTCCCTCTACATCCCCTTCTACCAAATCAAACAGTGGGTTGATTGTGATTATCGCTCTCTTTGCCTTTATGATTTTTGGTGGTGGAATCATTGCAGCTGTTGTGCTCTATAATTCGTCTAATGACGATGCGAACTATTATCCTACTGAATCTACAAGTCCTGATACTGAAGTAGAACAAACAGTAGCTGATTCAGCTGCTGCTCCTTTTGCTGCTGGAGCCGGGATTGTTGTTAACGAAAGTTTCCAATGGACCTGTTTAGATGGAACCAAAACCATACAAGGCTCTTGGGCCAACGATGGGGAATGCGATTGCAATGACTGTTCGGATGAATATGTCTTTAAATGCCCAGAAGGAAATATTATTAATTACTCTTGGATTGGGGATGGGGATTGCGATTGTGAGACAAGTTGTGATGATGAAGAGCAAGTAGAAAATGCATTTATATGCAAGGGAGGAGAAATAATTCCCTCATCCTACCAAAATGATGGCGAATGCGATTGCGACCTTGCTTGTGATGATGAATCCGGCTTAATTTAAATGTTTGCAAACTTTATAGAATCCAAAATTCAACCAAAAATATAAAACACTAAACCCGTACACCAATAACCTAAACAACTGATCACCATGAATAAACTAGTAGTAGTATTTGGCTTATTTGCCTTGACCTTTTTCTTCGGATTAGGGGTCACAGCAGTTCAATTAGTAACAGACAGTTTCTTTTTCCCATTTGATTCGGGAGGATCTATGGATCTAGATGATTTATTTGATTCGGGCAGTGAGGAGTTTGATTACGAAAGTATCCAAGACGATATGGGAACGGATTACACCGAAATGACAGAAGAGGAAATTGAGTCTGCAGTAGATGTTGCCGCGGCAGAATCAACTGGAGGTGCTACTTGGACCTGCAGTGACGGCTCGGTGATTGACGCAGCCTGGACCAATGATGGAGAATGCGATTGCAATGACTGCTCGGATGAAGACAATTTATTCAAATGCGCAAACGGAACCATTATCAATGCAGCCTATTTGAATGATGGAGATTGTGATTGCGGTGATACTTGCGATGACGAATCCTAATGAACTTAATTAAAGAAAATCTATACTTAGTAAACCCTTAACCAACCTTACACATGATCGGCTTATTTATCATCTATTTTGCAGTAGTCATGCTGCTAATCGCCTCCCAATGGGGTATTTATTCCAAAGCAGGAAAGCCTGGATGGGCATGTTTAATTCCTATATACAACCTCATCGTCTTGTTGGAAATTATAGGTAAACCTTGGTGGTGGCTATTTCTCTTGTTCATTCCACTCTTGAACATCATCTTTTATGTCTGGATTTACAACCTTTTGGCTAAGAGTTTTGGAAAAACAGAAGGCTTTACTGCCGGACTAATTTTCTTAAGCTTAATTTTCTTCCCCATCTTAGGCTTTGGAGAAGCTAAATATCAAGGTCCTGCTGGTAGCTAAAACATTAGTTTCGTAACGTTCAAAAAAAAATGCTTCAGAAAACTGAGGCATTTTTTTTTGACAT
>JAXISU010000022.1:0-11486 GCA_034680425.1 Cyclobacterium sp. | reverse complement strand
CCTTGGCTGTAGACTGCGCCCAAGATGCTGCAAGCGGAAAACAAACGAACAGCAGGATCCGAAAATAGCGCTTCATTTGATATGTGACAATTTGTGACAAAAATCAGAAAGTTATCGGATAATTATTCCAAAATCTGCTGTGGTAAAGCATAAAAGTACAAATTTGCACAGCGAAAACAAGCGCAGGCATCACCTTGTTAATTGTGCAGACAATTGGTAACTTGAACGTTTTAACCTATACAAAACTACCTCACTCATGAGTACGAACAACGCAGAAAAACTCAAAGCATTACAGCTCACCATCGACAAGCTCGAAAAAACCTACGGCAAGGGTGCTGTCATGAAGCTTAGCGACAATAAAGTATTGGATATCCCCGCCATTTCTACTGGATCCTTAGGCTTGGACATGGCCCTGGGCATTGGCGGTATTCCTAGAGGTCGAGTGATTGAAATCTATGGTCCTGAATCTTCGGGTAAGACTACCTTGACCATGCATTGCATTGCAGAAGCGCAAAAGGCAGGAGGGCTTGCCGCCTTTATCGATGCGGAACATGCATTTGACAAAAACTATGCAGAGAAGCTAGGAATCGATACCGAAAACCTGCTTATCTCCCAACCAGACAATGGGGAGCAGGCTTTGGAAATTGCAGAGCACTTGATTCGCTCTGGAGCAATTGACATCATCGTGATTGACTCTGTGGCAGCCTTGGTTCCCAAAGGGGAATTGGAAGGAGAGATGGGCGAAAGCAAGATGGGCCTTCAAGCTCGCTTGATGTCTCAGGCACTTCGTAAACTCACAGGAGCGATTCACAAAACAGGCTGTGCATGTATTTTCATCAACCAGCTTAGAGACAAGATCGGGGTGATGTTTGGTAGCCCAGAGACCACTACAGGTGGAAATGCCTTGAAGTTTTATGCTTCCGTACGCTTGGACATTCGTCGCGTAGGGCAGATCAAAGAAGGAGCAGATAATGTATTGGGCAATAGAACCCGTGTGAAGGTGGTAAAAAACAAAGTGGCACCTCCATTTAAAGTAGTGGAATTTGACATCATGTATGGCCAGGGAATCTCTAAGGTAGGAGAGGTGATTGACCTAGGAGTCGAACTGGAAATCATCAAGAAGGCAGGATCTTGGTTCTCCTACAATGGGGAAAAACTAGGTCAAGGCCGTGATGCGGTGAAAAGTTTGCTTTTGGATAATCCAGAATTGCTCGATGAGCTGGAAGGAAAAATCAAAGGTGCTTCGGGCTTGTTGCCAACTGAACCGACTATCTCTTTGGAAGATTAAAAAAAGTTTTATTCTTAAATTTATCTAAGAAAAATACCAATGGCACCATTAGAAGAACAAAATGCAATGATAGGTACACCGATCAAAGTAAGTGAATTTGAAATTGCTCAATTTGATTTTCCCTCTAGGATGACTTGGAAGGATGCAGTTGAAGCATGTGCCAATTTGGGTAATGGTTGGAGATTACCAACACTTGATGAATTAGAGATCATATATGAAAATAAGGATAAAATTGGCGGTTTTGCTGAGTTAATCCCAACTAAATTAGCGCCTCCAACAGGAGATGGAAGGCCCCAAAAAAAAATAGCTGGAATAAAACCACACTATTGGAGTTCCAATGAGGATTATCTTGATGATGAACCATATCCAGAAAACACATGGATTCTGAATTTCGATGATGGTGAACAGCATCTTTGGGCAAATAGCTCATATTTTTATGTTCGGGCTATTAGGGACCTAAAATAATTGGAGAAAGTTTGACCAATTTATTCATTCAACAAATAAAACAGGGAGGCTTGCCTCCCTGTTTTATTTGTTTTTAGTTCGTCCGAATCGCTTCCACCGGATCCATCCGCGCTGCAAGGGTGGCGGGCACGATGCCGGCAACCACTCCGATGGCTGAGGATACGCCCAACCCTAGGATGATGTTATTGAAGGAGAGAATCAAATCTAGGGTCCCCAAAGGAACGAAGCTCAGAAGGTAGACCAGCAAGATACCGGAACCTCCACCAATCAAACTCAAGCAAACTGCCTCAAAGAGAAATTGGAATAGGATAAAGTAGTTTCTCGCGCCCAAGGATTTTTGAATCCCGATGATGTTGGTTCGCTCCCGCACCGACACAAACATGATGTTGGCAATTCCAAAGCCTCCCACCAAAATGGAAAAGCCTCCAATTACCCAGCCTGCCACAGAGATCACATCGAAGATAGACCCAATTGCGTTTTGGATAAACTCGGTTTTGTTGAGCGCAAAGTTATTCTCCTGGGTAGGCTTCAATCCTCTTTTGGCACGAAGTAAGCCAGCCATTTCGTTTTCCAAAGCTACAAGCCCCACATCCGTATCCCTGCCTTTGGCAGCGATGGTGGGTTCGAGCCCATCTCGCCCGGTGTAGTACATTTTGCTAAATGCACCGAAGGGCACCAAGCAGGCTTCGTCTTTGGAAGGTAGTTCCAAAAACCCTTCTCCTTCTTCTTCAAAAATCCCGATAATGGTAAATTTCATTCCCTTGATTTTTACTTCCTTACCCAAGGCTGTCTGGTTTGGAAATAAGGTAGTGGCGATTTTTTTACCTACAATGATCAAGTTGCGTGAAGCGTTGATTTCTGCTTCTGAAAAATAGCGACCTTCTTCCAAGGCAACTTCAAATACATCCTGGTAGGTGTAGGCAACTCCTGAAAGGGAAGTCCCCTCGTAAGAGTTGCTCCCTGCTTGAACCGTTGCGGAAGAAGAGGCTGAAATGGTTACTCCATCTGCATTGGATAGGCGCTCCTCTAAAAATTTGTATTCGGCATAAGTGCCTGGGGGTCGTTGAAAATATTTCCACCAGGGGTAATCCTGCGGCCCGTTGGCAAAAGGAAATCGGTCTACACGCATCACGTTGGTGCCCAAAAAGGCAAAGGAAGACTTGATTTTCTGTTCCAATGAATCCACCAAGGTGAATACGGCAATGATGGCGAAAATGCCTATGGTCACCCCCAAAAGGGAAAGAATCGTGCGCGTGAGGTTGGATTTTAAGGCCGAAATGGCAAACCTAAAACTTTCCCAAGAAAGCTTTAAAAAGAGCATAGAATAAGTAGTTGGTTAAAACAATTTGTTAAGTTAGGTGAAATTGGGCATTATTGTACTTATCTTTGCATTTTTTAAAAGGAATCTGCTTATCGAGTTCGAATAAGTCAACTACTCCAAAACACCGTCTATGAAATTATCTGATTTCAAATTTGAAGTTCCCAAAAAACTGATTGCTCTCTACCCTGCCGAAAATCGGGATGAGTCCAGATTGATGGTCGTTCATCGAAAAACTGGAGAAATTGAGCACCGTACATTTAAGGATATCCTAGAGTATTTTGGTGAAGGGGATGTTTTCGTTACCAACGACACCAAAGTTTTCCCTGCTCGTCTATACGGAAACAAGGAAAAAACGGGTGCAAAAATCGAAGTTTTTTTGTTGCGCGAACTCAATGCTGAATTCAAACTTTGGGATGTTTTGGTAGATCCTGCTCGAAAAATCAGAGTTGGCAACAAGCTTTATTTTGGCGATAGCGACTTGGTGGCTGAAGTCATTGACAATACCACTTCCAGAGGTAGAACAATCCGTTTTCTATTTGACGGTACGGAGGAGGAATTTCACAAAACCATCGATACGCTTGGTGAAACCCCACTTTTGAAGGAGTACATCGAGCGAAACATCGAGCCTGAGGATAGAGAACGCTATCAGACTGTATTTGCCAAAAATGTAGGTGCTGTCGCTGCTCCAACTGCTGGACTTCACTTTACCCCACAATTGCTCAAGCGTTTGGAATTGAAGGGTGTGGAAATTGCTCCAATTACACTTCACATTGGACTCGGAACCTTCCGTCAAGTGGATGTGGAAGATCTGACCAAGCACAAGATGGATTCCGAGAATTACTTTATTTCAGATAGAACCGTGGATTTGGTCAACCATTCCTTGGATCAGAAAAAGCGTGTGGTGGCCGTTGGAACTACTGCTCTCAAAACTGTAGAATCTTCAGTAACTGCTAATGGACGTCTCAAGGCGAGCAGCGGATGGACAGATAAATTCATCATTCCTCCTTACGACTTTAAGATTGCCAACGCGCTAATTACCAATTTCCACTTACCCGAGTCTACCCTATTGATGACTGCCTCCGCTTTTGGGGGATATCCATTGGTGATGAAGGCCTACAAAGAAGCCATTAAAGAAAAGTATCGATTCTTCTCCTATGGAGATGCGATGTTGATCTTGTAAATCAATTAAGTCCCGCACTAGCGGGACTTTTTTTTGATACCTAGTCGACTTTTATTCAGATTGGTTTCCGTTTTTGCACTTCCCTCATCTCTCGGGCAGTAGAAATTTCCCAAAACAGGAGGTGGGTCTCGAATAGGACTTTATTTTTGTACCAATTCAACGCACATGAACAAAGCAGCAATACTCGTCGCCGGAGGTAAAGGAATGCGGATGGGAACCTCCCTACCCAAGCAATACCTGCCCTTAGCAGGAAAGCCTGTATTGATGCATACGCTAGAGCGTTTTTTTCAAGCTGATCCCAGTTTACGCTTGATTTTGGTGTTGCCCAAGGAGGACTTCGAGTACTGGACTAATTTATGTGCTTCCCATAGCTTTGATCTTCCCCATCAGCTGGTGGCTGGAGGTAGTAGCCGCTTTCAGTCCGTAAAAAATGGCTTGATGGCACTTCCCTTTCAAGAAGGACTAGTAGCAATTCACGATGGGGTGAGGCCTTTTGTGAGTGAAAAAGTAATCCAAACTAGTTTTGAACAGGCAGCTGAGAAGGGAAGCGCTATTCCAGTGGTAGCCTTGAAGGATTCCTTGCGAAAAGTAGGTACTGCAGGTGAAAGCAGTTTCCAAGATCGAACACACTTTCGCTTGGTACAGACGCCTCAAACCTTTCAACTTGGCCCGCTCCTGCAAGCCTTTGCCGTGGAGGAGTTGGCAATTTTTACCGATGATGCTACCGTCTTCGAGCACCAAGGATGGGAAATCAGCCTAATTGAGGGAAATCCAGAGAACATTAAATTGACCACACCCGAGGACTTAGCTTTTGCTGAATTCTTGGTGTTGGCTCGCTAAACTGGCAGCGAATTTTTTTTACCGACTCGATCGGGGTCTTTACCGATTTTTCACAGGACTTCATCGAATGCTGCAAGGAAGCCTTGGCTTGAACTACTAGTTTTGTTTCACTAAATTCAACTCAAATGAACAACTACACAAAACCACGAAATGACGGGAGTATTGCTTTTGGAGTGATCATCCTGGGAATAGGCATTGTCCTTCTTTTTAGAAAGTTCGGGCTTTACATTCCGGAATGGGTATTGACCTGGCCGATGATTCTGATAGCTGTAGGTACCTACACGCTTATCAGTCAGCAGTTCAAGAGCTTTTTTGGATCCGTAGTACTTTTTATTGGGGTCTACTTTTTATTGAAAAGAGAGTTTGACCTAGACCTAGGTCTTGACCAATTCATTTGGCCGGTAGGTTTGATTGCACTAGGGATCTATTTGATTACCTATAAAAAGCGGGAGTACAAAGTGATCGATGAGGCACGAAAAAATTGGGAGACCTCTAGAAAAAACAAAAAAGAAGCATCCAATGCTGAAAAAGTCGAGTCAGCCGAAGTAGTGGAGGATGCTGCACCCTCTCAGGAAGAGCCGGCTAAGGCTCCAGATTCAGGATTTGTACGTGCTACGGGTACGGCCTTTTTGGACCGAATCAATGAAAGTGTAGTTTTTGGTGGAGTAAATCGAAAGTTGATGACCAAAGATTTTCAAGGGGGTAAGGCTACCGTCATTTTTGGTGGTTTAGATCTAGATTTAACTCAGGTTGATTTTACCGGGGTGGTCACCTTGGATTTGGAAGTTGGATTTGGTGGAGTCAAGTTGATCGTCCCTCCGCACTGGGATGTCCGCACCGAGGTTTCTACCATTGCTGCTGGGCTTGAGGACAAGCGCATGTTCCGAGAAGGAGGGGTAGATACCAACAAAGTCTTGATCCTCAAAGGCACCTTATTGTTTAGCGGATTGGAAATCAAGTCTTTTTAATTCATCCAAATAATCATCATATCCCTTGTATTTAACCGCTTTTTCAAGTTCAAACTTTGGGAAATGGACCCTCCCAGGAATCGGATGTATCTGGTTTCTGGGAGGTTATTTTTTACTCCTTCACCAGGGGATGAGGGAAGAGCAAGTCCTTGTGGATGCCTTCTTTTTTACCCTTCTCTTTTTGGGAGGGGTTCTTCTTTTGGATCGAGTATTTCGGCATTACACTCCCAACCGAAAAAATGGATTTCTTCTTGTCCTTTTTCCCCTCCTGCTGAGTGGGGGATTGGTATGGGGCCATGCGCAACTCCTTTCCTGGTGGTTTACTGAAGAGTCGGACTACTTGGAACTTTTAGAAGCTGGTTTTTTTTACCGATGGACTGTTTTTGGGTTGGTATTCCAACTGCTGGCTGTGTTGGCGGTGGTCATCTCAAAGGTAGCTGGGCAGGAGGAACTCAGCCGTCGGGAGGGGCAGCTGCTTCAACTTTCCAAGGAGGCAGAGCTTGCCCAACTGCGGCAGCAACTGCAGCCTCACTTCTTATTCAATAGCCTCAATTCCATCCATGCCTTGGTGCTGGCAAGCCCTCAACGTGCCCGAGACATGGTGCTGTTGCTATCGGATTTTTTGAGAGGTACCCTCCGTAGCGAAGGCCAATCTTGGATTGGCTTGGACGATGAAATCAAGTACCTCAGCATGTATTTTGACATCGAGCGGGTGCGTTTTGGGCACCGCTTGCTAGTAGATCTTCAGGTAGAAGAAGGGGTTGAAGGACTGAAAATCCCAGCCCTGCTCGTGCAGCCATTGGTAGAAAACGCCATCAAATACGGCTTGTATGGAACTTTGGGGGAGGTAAAAATTAGCCTTCGCTTCCAAAAAGAAAGCAACTACCTCCAGGTAACCGTGGAGAATCCCTTCGATGGACAAGCTTCAGTTCCGGCCGGAACTGGCTTTGGGCTGAGCTCTGTGGAGCGCCGGCTTTTTCTTATTTTTGGGCGTACAGATCTCTTAGAAAAAAGCGCAGCCCAAGGCATATTTCGTGTTCACTTAAAAATCCCAGTTACCGGATGATCAAGGCACTAATCGTAGATGACGAACCGCTAGCGGCTGGTCTCGTACAGGAATTTTTAAGCGCTTACCCTCAATTTGAGGTGGTCGCCATCTGTCACGATGGCTTCGATGCCTTCAAAGCAATTCAAACACACCAACCTGACCTTATTTTTCTAGACATTCAGATGCCCAAAATCACGGGCTTTGAATTGCTCGAATTGTTGGAAAACCCTCCAGCAGTGCTATTTACTACTGCCTTTGATCAGTATGCGGTGCAAGCCTTTGATGCCAAGGGATTGGACTATTTGGTCAAGCCTTTTTCGGAGGCACGATTTGCGCAAGCCATCGCTCGCTTTTTAAGTCAGCACCAAACCGCTGCTCCCTCCAGTTCGGTGCCTGAGGAGGGCTTCCCTTTTCTTCCAGGAAAAAGCACCCGTTTGGTGGTCCGAGTAAAAAATGAACTGAAAGTGATCCAAGTGCAGGAGGTCCATTACGTAGAAGCGAATGACGATTACATTTCCATCCACACGGCCGAAGGAAAATTTTTGAAAAAGATGACCCTAAAGCAGTTGGAAGAAAGCCTAGATCCTGAAAAATTTGCCCGAGTGCATCGCTCTTTTTTGGTCAACCTCCAGGAAGTAGCCGGGATAGAGCCTTACGAAAAGGAATCCTACCTGCTTCGGCTGCGGACAGGACAAAAAATTCCTGTAAGCAAGACAGGCTATGCTCGACTTCGACAGGTGTTGGGACTCTGATGGCCCGTTGAATTGTACTAGCTCACAAAAAAAGTCCCGCAGCTGCGGGACTTTCCATTAATATTCGTCTTCGTTGAAGAAAAAATCGTCTTTGGTAGGATAATCAGGCCAAATTTCTTCAATGGTCTCGTAAGGCTCGCCATCGTCTTCCAATTCTTGGAGGTTTTCCACTACTTCAAGTGGAGCGCCAGAGCGGATGGCATAATCGATAAGTTCGTCCTTGGTTGCTGGCCAAGGGGCATCTTCAAGGTAGGAGGCTAGTTCAAGTGTCCAGTACATAGTTTTTGTTTTTGGAGGTGTTCCGGATGTTAATAATGCAAGAATAGTAATTTTTTTAATATAATGGTTGTACTCAAGTTCTCGGAGAAAGTTGCCTCAACACATAGTTTTTTACATCGATCTTTCGCTTCAAGCTTGAAACCTTCTTTTTCATCATCATTTCGAAATCAGGAGTTTCAACGCGGAAGTTGTCCGAATTGTGCTGCATAGTTTCCAATTCGCTCTGGTCGCGATGCAATAAATCCTTTAGAATAGCCGCTTTAATCTGTTGCTGCTCTTCAATCGACTTCGCATCAAAGTCTGCGTATTTGCTTCGCCCAAGTTTCTCCAGAAAGGCCTTTTCAAAGATGATATCCATGAAAAACTGGTAGGAGCGTGCAGGTAAGGTTGCTTCTTTCGGCTTTCGTATCGGGAGCTTTTTCCAATCCTCTTGGATGGCTTTGGCTCGTACGGTTATCTCTTGGCTGGTTGGCAGGTGAGCCATTTTTTTCAACTCCTCTACCATCCCCTCGATTTTGCGAAGCACTTCTCGAGGATGCATTTCTGGACCTGGATTGAGCGTTCGCTTGTAGCGGGAAAAGATGCGGTTATTCAAGCGGGAAAACTCATCCCAGATGGGTTGACGCCGTTCGGCAGGAACTTTCCCTGCAGCTTTCCACTCTTTTTGGATGCGTTTACTGATATCAAAAGCTATTTTGGCATCGGGAAGGTCGTGTGCTTCGCGTGCCTGCTCCAGCAAGGATTCGTACACTTTGATATTTACTTCCGCCTGAAGCGTCATCTGATCGTAAAATTCTTGACGCTGTCCGAAGAAGTAGTTTACAGCCTGATTGAACTCCCCTTCCAAATTCTCCTGAACTTCCTTCTCCACAGGACCGGTCTTGATCCAGCGCAACTTCAGTTCCTTGAATTTTTCTGTGGTTTCCTTCCAGTCGGTACTGTCCTGCAAGGTAAGGGCTTCCTGAACCAATCCTTGCTTGATCTCCAAGTTTTTGCTTCGGTTGCCTTGAATAATTTCACCCAAAATAGCCTCCTGCTCCTCTAGTTCTGCAATAAGGGAAGGAAAATCTCCTAATGCATCACTTTCGAAGAGGGATTCTTTGAGGTGAATCAATTTCATCAAAAAAGAGCCCTTGTTTTGATTTTCTTGGATGGCAGCCTTCAACTGGGCCACTTTTTCCTGAAGTTGAGCAAAACGGGCTTCAAAGTAGCGGAGAGTAGAGGGTTCATCCCCCTTTACCTCGCCTATTTCCCGGTCCTCTCCCCCTAAAAAACCCTTTAGAAAGACCTTTCCGTCTTTGATATATCCAAAGGTATGCTTCATGGTACTAGACTAAGTTATAGGTGTTGAGGCTCAATTTTATGCAAAATAATCAATTAGCCCTCACTTATCCTAAGAAAGGTATATTTTTGCCTTAGTGATCAATTACACACCAACTTCCTAACAATTCGGGCATGAGTGCAGAAAAAATAATCTTTTCCATGGCAGGGGTATCCAAGATTTACCCACCACAGAAAAAAGTCTTGAAAGACATTTACCTATCCTTTTTTTACGGTGCCAAAATTGGCGTTTTGGGTCTCAATGGCTCGGGTAAGTCCTCTGTACTTCGCATCATTGCAGGCCTAGACAAGGAATTTTTAGGGGAGGTAGTCTGGTCGCCAGGCTACACCGTAGGCATGTTGGAACAAGAACCCAAGCTCGATCCAAGCAAAACCGTCAAGGAAGTAGTGGAGGAAGCGGTTGCCAGTACGGTAGCCTTGCTCAAAGAATTTGAAGAAATCAACGAGAAATTCATGGATCCCGCCCTCATGGATGATCCGGATGCCATGGACAAGTTGATCACCCGTCAGGGAGAGGTGCAGGAAAAATTAGATGCAGTCAATGCTTGGGAACTGGATGTGATGCTGGACAAGGCCATGGATGCCTTGCGTCTCCCGCCTGCAGATGCTAATGTGGCCAACCTGTCCGGAGGGGAGAAAAGACGTGTGGCGCTCTGCCGACTTCTTTTGCAGGAGCCTGATGTGTTGCTTCTCGATGAACCGACCAACCACCTCGATGCCGAATCTGTGCATTGGTTGGAGCAGCATTTGCAGAATTACAAGGGAACGGTCATTGCCGTTACTCACGACCGTTATTTCCTAGACAACGTGGCCGGTTGGATCCTCGAACTAGACCGTGGCGAGGGCATTCCATGGAAGGGCAACTATTCTTCCTGGCTCGATCAAAAGCAAAACCGACTCAAGCAGGAGGAGAAAACCGAATCCAAGCGTCAGAAGACCTTGGAACGGGAATTGGAGTGGATTCGCATGTCGCCCAAGGCCAGACAATCCAAGGGCAAGGCCCGTTTGAATGCCTACGACAAATTGATTGGTGAAGAATCCAAGGACAAGGAAGCCAAGTTGGAACTCTTTATCCCACCGGGACCACGCTTGGGTGCCAAGGTGATTGAGGTCAACAACGTGTCCAAAGCCTACGGAGACAAGTTGCTATTTGAGAACCTCAGCTTCTCCCTACCGCAAGGGGGTATTGTGGGCATCATTGGTCCCAACGGTGCGGGTAAGTCTACCCTCTTCAAATTGATTACAGGACAGGAAAAAGCGGATTCAGGAAACTTTGAGGTGGGTGACACCGTGAAGTTGGCCTATGTGGACCAGGAGCACGATACCTTGGATCCCAACAAGACCGTGTACCAGTTGATTTCCGATGGCAATGAGCTGATGAAGTTGGGTACCAAGGAAGTGAACTCACGGGCTTACGTGTCCAAGTTCAACTTTGCCGGGTCTGATCAGGAGAAAAAAGTAGGCGTGCTTTCCGGTGGGGAGCGCAACCGCGTGCATTTGGCGATCACCTTGAAGGAAGGAGGCAATTTGCTATTGCTTGATGAGCCGACCAACGATTTGGACGTGAACACGCTTCGTGCCTTGGAAGAAGCTTTGGAAAATTTTGGAGGCTGTGCCGTGGTCATTTCCCACGACCGCTGGTTCCTGGATCGAATCTGTACGCATATCTTGGCCTTTGAAGGAGATTCACAGGTGTACTGGTTTGAAGGCAACTTCTCCGACTACGAGGAAAACAAGAAAAAGCGCCTGGGTGACGTGATGCCAAAGCGTATCAGATACAAGAATTTGAAATAACCTTTGAGGTCTTCCAGACCTCGAAGGTTTTAATCCTTAAACCGTTGAGGTTTCCAAAAACCTCGACGGTTTTTTTAAACCTCGAAGGTGTATTTTTCCCTTGTCCCTTTCGCGTATTTTCACTAAATAAATGAGAAAAATCTGCAGCCAAGGAGTCACTTTTTTACTGCTCTTTCTCCTGCTGTCGCTTGGTGCCTGTCAGGAATTCAT